>CANJBX010000014.1 GCA_947472885.1 Hyphomicrobiaceae bacterium | reverse complement strand
TTTCGCATGGCTTGGCAGATGCCGCAGGCTCGCCAAGGACTGGGAGTGCCTGAATGGAAAAGCGCTCGCGTTCTTGCGTCTCGCCTCGATCCGACTCATGGTGAGAAAGCTAAGCAATCCTGCTTGAACTTTCCGAACAGACTCTAAGCTCGCAAATATTCTGCTTAGCGTTGTTTTGCCCGTTCCGTTGAAGCCATAGACAAGATTCGCGGCTTTGAACTGCGGGTTGCCGGATGACGATGGTTGTTTTTGAAAGACGCCCAGTTTTTTGATGGAGGAGAATTCGCGAATTATTAGCGCAGTCGCCATTCAAACTTCCCCCTGAGTCTACCTTACTAAAATACTATCACTGGTTGTTTTAGGGTTCCAACGCACCAATCGCGGCATTTCGAGGGGGTAGGTCATATCGACTAAATTCCTATATAAGCCAATATTCCTGCTGCCTTGCTCAGCGAGGGCGTCAGCCGGTGACGCCGTTTGATGGGGCAAGCCGCAGCGGGGAGGGGCCGGAGATCAGGCCCCGATTCATTGCGGGCCGGCGTCGAAGGTTCGGGCACATGTCCGGGCCTTGGTCCTGCCGGTTGCGCGGTTCCCGCGTGTTTGGGTTCGTCACCCGGACCCTCGGGCGGCTTCGGGACCCGACCGGGCGGCACTACGACCGCTCTGCAGGGAGCCTGCTGGACTGGGACAGGGCAGACCGGATAACGCCCGGCGCGCCGCGAGTCCCGGGAAGCGCGGACCTGGGGCTGAGCCATTTGCTACGGCGAGTGGCAAGCGCCGCATGTGGAGCGCCGAGAGGCGGCGCGCTTCATAGGTTCGAAGCGCGCGCTGTGCCGCACGTCAGGCTCGCTGCCTGCGCGCGCGGCGCGGACGTTACCAAGGCGCGTCTGTCGGCGCTCCGCTCCCTCGCATCGTCGGGGGAAACGTAAAGAGGGCGCGCCCGCGCCGACAAAATAACAGGGGTGATGACGCGTGCCCGCTTGCTGTCATTGCGAGCGAAGCGAAGCAATCCCGGTCAGGAACGTGCCAATCTGACCGGGATTGCTTCGTCGGCCGTTGGCCTCCTCGCAATGACGGCGAGGGCGTGGCTGAGTCGCAGCGCAGAGAGGCGCGCGTGCGACAATCGCGCACGGTGCGGGCCTTCAAAAAGTTAACGCCCAACGCATCATCGTTTTGCATGCAAATGCAGCAGCATTTGCCAAGAAAATGGAGGATCGCAGCAACAAAAGTTTGCGCGCATGTTGCGTGCGCATGACTCATCTGTTGCGCGGGCACGTCGTAATTCTGCGACAATCATTATGTAATTCATTAGTCAAGAAACGAGACGAGGGAATGCGCGAGGAGCAATAACAAAAGTTTGTTGAAGGCTGCTGACGGCTTGAACCTGAAGCATCACTCAACTGGAAACGACACTTATATGGAAACGTCTTGGGATCGTCCTGTATCACAACGGAGATGATGCCAATGACCACCTTAACCACCACCTGCGCTAACACTGCTCGCGCGACCGCTGAATTTCTGCCCGCCCAAAATCGCGTACCCGCATTGCCGCTGCGCAAGTCTTCGCAGCTTGCGTCAACGCCGCATGTTTCACGGCGCGATTTGAGCGACCCGCAAAAGACCGCGGTTTATAGGCCCAATCTGTTCAGCCGTTTGTTCGGCCTGTTCATCGCCGCGCGCCAGCGCGCGGCGGATCGCGAGATCGCGCGCTACCTCGCGACCACCGGCGGCAAGATGACCGACTCAATCGAACGCGAAATCCAGCGCCGGCTGACCTGACGCATCCGCGTCACGCAACCGGCTCATAGACGCATTTCACATTTTCAGAATCACAAGGAACCCACACCATGTCTGCAACGATCACCCACACCGCGAATGTTCCCGCCGCCGGCAAGCGCTTCGGACCGGCTTTCGCTTCGGCGTTGTCGAAGATCGCATCGGCGTTCTGGCTCGTCGTCGATGTCATGCACGAGGCGCACGAGGAAGCGCGCAAGGCGCACAACCGTTCGCCGTTCATTGCGTGGTAATTTCCGCGCGCTGAAGTCTGCGTACTGAAAACAGCAAGGGCCGCGCTCATCCGGGCGCGGCCTTTCCTGTGACGCGGCCTTGTCGCGCGGCGTGCTGTCGCATCGCGGGCTGGGCGGCGCGCGCCGCCTTTCGCGCCTGCCCATCGCGGGTTATGCTTTTTCCAAGACATAAAAACCCAGGGAGGAAGTCATGGCTCTTGCGCAGGCGGCGGCACCGGCGGAATTCTGGCGCGACCTCAAGCCGCTCACCAATGTCTTCAAGCCTGGCTGCAAGCCGGAAGTCTATCTGAAGGATGCCGCGACCGAGCGGGAAGAACTCTATGTCCCGTTCACCGATACCGTGTCGTCGCGGCCGCTGTGGATCTCGCCGGACCAGAACCGCTGGTGCGACGTGTTGATGGCCAAGGCCGCGGGCCTCGTGAACCGCCACTATCACCCGCACGAGGTCTTCGCCTACACGATCTCCGGCAAGTGGGGCTATCTCGAACACGACTGGATCGCGACCGCCGGCGATTTCATCTACGAGTCCCCCGGCGAGGCGCATACGCTGGTCGCCTACGACCATCCCGATCCGATGAAGGTGTTTTTCGTCGTGAAGGGTCCGCTGATCTGGCTCGACGAGAACGGCCAGTCCTGCGGCCACTTCGACGTCTTCGATTACATCGACCTGTGCAAGGCCCATTACGAGAAGATCGGCCTCGGAGCGGCCTGCGTCGAAACCCTGTTCCGGTGATGCAGGGTAGCGCGCCATGGACGACTAAAGTCTGGTACGCAACTTAAAGGTGCTGTGGGCGGCGGCAAAAAGTCTCTGGATTCCAGAGACTTCGCGGGTAAGTTGGTAACTGTCCTGTGATGGCGCTGCGTGGAAATTTGTCCGCGCACGCTTGCTTTCCCATGCAAACTGGTCAATCATTACGGCAGCGTCGGGTATGCCCTCGCGGCGTACTCGGCGTTTTGTCTTTTCTGAGGATCTTTTGGGAGGCCAATCGTGGCAACCGGTACTGTGAAGTGGTTTAACGCGACTAAGGGTTACGGATTCATTCAGCCGACCGGCGGTGGACCCGACGTTTTCGTGCACATTTCGGCCGTCGAACGCGCCGGACTGAGCTCGCTGAACGAGAACCAGCAGGTCGAATACGAAATCGTCAGCAATCGCGGCAAGAGCTCCGCCGAGAACCTGAAGGTTAAGTAAGTCGCGCGCGCGTCGAGACCGGACGTAATTCATTTTTCTTCCGCGAAGCGCTTTCGGCCGGCAACGATGAACTCGTTGCCGAGGCCCGCCTAGGGCCGGGCCTGCAAATGGGGCGTAGAAGTATCGACCCGGGTTTCTGGGTCGAGTTGGGGTCTGTTTTTCAGGCCACGTACTTGAAGCCCGACTGGAACTGGCGGTGTGGTGCATGCATGTGCATCCGCCCCCATTTTCGTTTCTGCCCTTGAATTTCCGGCGGCCAATTGGCCGCTTTTATTTTGTCCAGAATCGCAAATCTGAAAACGCTGCGGCGTGAAACCGTTTGCGCGAAGCCGTGCGCGTGCGCCGCTGTTCGCGCAAACGAAACAGCAAATGAAATGAAAAGGCCGGGCTGCAGCCGCATGCGCGGCAACAACCCGGCCTGATGATTTCAGCAGTTACAGGCGTACTTATTCCATGCCTTCGACGATGCGGATTTCGCGGTTGGCGCCGCCCGCGAGCGCCTTGAGCGCGGTCTGGTAGGCTGCGCCATCGTGGGTCGCGACGGCTGCGGCCACGCTCGGGAATTCGATCACGACCGTGCGTTCCTTCACGCCGTTCTCGTAGGCGTGCGAAGCGGTGCCGCGCGCCAGGAACTTTCCGCCGCCGGCGGCAATCGCCGGCGCTGCCAGCTTGGCGTATTCCGCGAGTGCGTCCGGCTTGCTCACGCCGCGATAGGTCGCCACCCAGATTCCCTTGGCCATGTCACTCTCCGTCTACTTGTTTTTGTCTGCCGCCCGTGCGCGGCGCCCTTTAGCTAAAGCACTTTCCGGTGCCGTGCGCAAAGCGCACGTACGCAAGGCTTACATGACAATCGTCAGCTTCTTCGCCGCGCGGGTGATGCCGGTATAGAGCCAGCGCTCGCGGCTGTCCTGAAACGCGAAACTCTCGTCGAACAGCACGACGTCGTCCCATTGCGAGCCCTGCGACTTGTGCACGGTCAGCACATAGCCGTAGTCGAACTCGTCATAGGCCTTGCGCTCGATCCATTCGAACTTCTCGATCTCGCCGGTGAAGCATTCGCTGCGGATTGTGACCTTGACGCCCTTGCTGCCGACGGCTTCGTCCGGCTGCAGGTGTAGCTTGATGAGCGATTTGCGCGTCGTT
This sequence comes from Hyphomicrobiaceae bacterium, assembly GCA_947472885.1. Classification (GTDB taxonomy): domain Bacteria; phylum Pseudomonadota; class Alphaproteobacteria; order Rhizobiales; family Xanthobacteraceae; genus CANJBX01. The sequence continues at coordinate 63,881 of CANJBX010000014.1, read as the reverse complement.
GGTCGTGTCTTCACCTGCCAGAGGCCGCCGTTGAACAGGCCCTTCTTGCGGTTGTTGCGCAGGCAAACCAGCTTGTCGCCGGCCATCGGCATCGGATCGTCGAAGCCGCGCCGCTCGCGCATGCGGCCATTATAGGCGCGGCGTGTGTTGTTGCGGCCGACCAGCACCTGTTCGGCCTCAAGGACGCGCGCCGGATCGAGGTCCGCGCGCCGCACCACCTGCGTGTCGTCATAGGTGCCGTACTCAAGGCCGCGGCCTTCGCGCACATCCATCGACAGCCGGACGATCGGGTTGTCGCGCGCCTGCCGGTGCACTTCGGTCAGCATGATGTCCGGTTTGGTCTCGGTGAAGAAGCCGCCGCCGCTGATCGGCGGCAGTTGCGCCGGATCGCCCAGCACCAGCAACGGCACGCCGAATGACAGGAGATCGCGGCCAAGCTCGGCATCGACCATCGAGCATTCGTCGATTACGATCAGCTTGGCCTTCGACGCTGGCGCTTCGTTCCACAGGTCGAAGCTTGGCGTTTCCTCGCCGCTCTCGCGGGCGCGGTAGATCAGGCTGTGAATGGTGGTGGCGTTGTAACAACCCTTGGCGCGCATCACGAGCGCTGCCTTGCCGGTGAAAGCCGCGAACGCGACCTTGCCATCGACGCTGTCGGCGAGATGCCGGGCGAGGGTGGTCTTGCCGGTGCCGGCATAACCGAACAGGCGGAAAATCTGCTGGGTGCCGACGCCGCCCGGCTTTTCCGCCAGCCAGGCCGAAACGGCCTGCAGCGCCTGATCTTGCTGAGGTGAAAAGGTTGTCATTCCGTGGACTTAAGGGCCTTCAAATCGCGAAAGCCCTATCAAGAACAAAAAAAGAACGAGGTCAATCGCTTTCGTCGTTCCGGCAATGGCGCCGCCAACTTCAATTTAAGCGGCTGTTTCTGGGTCAAAACGTCGGGGTTTGCGCCTGTCGGGCTAACACTACGATAACGAACGCCATGGCGAGCCGGGCGACAGCCTGCGGCGGCTGGCGTAGCGGCACCGTTGTACCCACTCACGTGCTTTCAAAATTCTGATCTGGCTTTTGCCTGGATACCCTCTCCCCTTGTGGGAGAGGGTTGCACCTGTTGCTTCTCAAAAAAGGTCTCCGACAAACAACGCTGCAACCCGCTGACTGTGCATTGCCGCCTCGCGGGCGGCTGATCCCCTGTTTTTGGGCTTGCACTCGTAAGCAACAACACGATCATGGGCGGAACCAAGAAACGCACTGCGCGAGGTCACGCCCCATGCATATCCCCAATCCCGTATTCCATCCGACGTTCAACATCACGCGGACGAGCCATGTGGTGATGACGGTGCGGGATCTTGCAGCGAGCAAGCATTTCTACACCGAACTGATCGGCCTCATCGTCACCGAGGAGAACAGCGACACGGTTTATCTGCGCGGCCTCGAGGAAGCCTGCCACCACAGTCTCGTGCTGAAAAAGTGGAACGGCACACCGGAATGCCTGCGCATCGGCATGCGGATGTTCACCGACGACGATCTGGTCAAGGCCGAGGCCTGGTACAAGGCGCAGGGCCTGCCGACTAAGTGGGTCGAGGTGCCGCATCAGGGCCGCACCCTGCACACGACCGACAAGTCCGGCGTGCCGCTGGAGTTCTGCGCCACCATGACGGTCGTGCCGCGTCTCGTGACGGCGGTGCGGCTCTTCAAGGGCGGCTGCGCGCACCGGCTCGATCATTATCAAATCCTGACGCACGATGTTCAGGGCGCCTGCGACTTCTATATGTCGCAGGGTTTCCGTATGTCGGAATACATCGTCGCCGATCACGTCGAGGAAATGGCCGGCATTTTCCTGCAGCGCAAAGGCAATCCGCACGACATCGTGTTCTTCACCGGCGAGGGGCCGCGGCTGCATCACTTCGCCTATACGTCTATCGACGTTGGCACCTTGATCCGTGCCTGCGATACGGCGGGCAGCCTCGGCATGGGCGGTATCGTCGAGCGCGGGCCGGGACGCCATGGCCCGGGCCATGCGCAGTATGTTTATTTCCGCGACCCGGACGGCCATCGCTGCGAACTGTTCACGACGCACTACCAGATCATGGACATCGAGTGCGAGCCGATCCGCTGGGACAAGAACAGCCCGATGCGCAAGGAAATCTGGGGTTATCCGCCCGTGCAAAGCTGGGTCGAAGATGCCTCGCCGTTCGCAGGCCTCGCGCTGAAGCCGCCGATCCTGAAGGAATCCGGGATGACGCTTGAGAAGTTTCTGGCCGCGCGCGCCAAATGACCACGCTGCGTTCCACCGAAACGCCCGATGCGGCCGAGTTGCTGGCGCGCGCCCGCGCGCTGGTGCCGAGCCTGCTGGAACGTTCGCCGCGCACCGAGGCCGAGCGCCGCGTGCCTGACGAGACGGTTGCGGATTTCGAACGGGCGGGCTTTTTCCGCGTCCTGCAGCCGAAGCGTTACGGCGGCTTGCAGATGGAGTTCTCGGTGTTCGCGCATCTGGTGCGCGAACTGGCGCATGGCTGCGCATCGAGCGCGTGGGTCTATGCGGTGGTCGCCGAACTCGGCTGGGTGATGGCGTTGTTTCCGCGCGAAGGGCAGGACGAAATCTGGGGCAGCGACCCGTCAGCGCGCGGCTGCGCGGCGGTCGATCCGTCGGGCAAGGCGGAGAAGGTTGCCGGCGGTTACAAGCTGTCGGGGCAGTGGCGCTTCATCAGCGGGTCGGATCACGCGCAATGGGTGTTGCTCACCGCACCATGCGGCGAGGGTGCGGCCAGGGTGGTGCGGCAGTTTCTGGTGCGGCGCTCGGAAATGCAGGCGGTCGATGACTGGTACGTCATGGGCCTTGTCGGCACTGGCAGCCGTTCGCTGACGGCGAATAATGTATTCGTGCCCGACAGCCGTTCGATTACCCAGCAAGAAATGTTGCTCGGCACCGCGCCGGGCAAGGACATCCATCCTGATTATCCGACCTTGCGTGCGCCGCGCCGGTTTCTCACCGCGTTCTCGCTTTGCCCGGTGATCGTCGGGCTTGCCGACCGCGCACTGCAGATCGTGGTGGATTCGACCCGCATGAAACTTGCGGCGGGGACGCCGATCCCGGACCTCGACGCGCTGCAGCTCAAGATCGCGGAATCGGCGGCGGACATCGATACGGTGAACACGCTGCTCGACACCCATCTCGCGCGCACCGTCGCGCGCATCGCGGCAGGCGAAGCGATCAGCGATCAGGATGTGTTGAGAAACCGGATGCGCGGCGCTTACATCACGCGGCTGGCGCGGACGGCAACGGACCGGCTGTGCGTCGCGTCGGGTTCAGGCTGGATTTTCGATAACAGTCCGTTGCAGGTGGTCTTCCGCGACGTTACGGCTGGAGCGACCCACCGCGCGCTGAACTTTGAATCGAGTGCAAAGAATTACCTGCGCGCGCTCGGTGTCGGCGCGTCCTAGCGCAAGAAGCCTGACTTACCAGCCCGTCACCCAGTGGGCGACGTCATAGATGGTGGCGGCGACGACGCAGATGCCGAGGAACGACCACACGACAATGCGTGCGCCGCCTGCGGCGGTACTGACGCGTTCAGGGTTGATGTGACAGCTCATGCCCGGGCCTCCTGAAAATTCCGATTCCGAACACAACGCCTATATTGGCCCTATCGATCCGTTCGAGGCGTGAAATTGTTGCAATTCAGCCGTGCAAATGCGCGGTGACGCGCTACCGGCGCGTGTTTGCGGTGGAGCGGATTTAATTAAATCAGCGGGCGGCGGTCTTGGTTGCCGCGGCGGCCGCTATTGCCGGGAGTTGTGCTGCTGCGGCCTGTCCGAACAACCAGGAGAACAGGTCGCTGAACGGCGGTTTCTGATCGGCGGCTGGGGCAGGCTTTGCCACGATGCGCTTGCTGCAGTTCGTCTTTTTGCCTGCCTTGGACTTGGGTTTCGGCAGCAGTGCGAAGTAGCCGACCGGCGGCTGCTGCGTGCGCAGAATCTCGCCTGTTACGCCACCGGCATTCAGGGCGAAGTAAACTTGCGGCACCGGCAGGGTTTAACCGGGACGGGCACCAGGGTTTCAGCCGCAGTGACGGCAGGCTTTTCCCGCGCCGGCAGCGCGCGTGGTTCCGCCACGATTTCCGACAATGGAATGGAAGGCGTTTCCACCGCGGTTTCGGCCGCGATCTTCGCGAGCGACAGCGTGGCGACGACTTCACCCTGGATGTCACGCGCGCGGGATTCGTTGGTCCTGGACTCGTTTGCCGAAGGTGTGCCGGTTGCGGGAGGGGCAGCCGGCGCGGCGGGGGCGCTTTCGGTGTTCCCGGCATGGCCCGGGGTTGTCACCTCGGCGCCTGAAGGAGCGGCGACCCAGGCATCCAGTGGCACACTTGCCAGTTCTCGCAATCGCGAAAGCTCGTTGGCGCGCCGCGCATAGGCAAGCACCATGCGGTCCTGCCGGTAGCGGGCTTCGCTGTATTCGTTCGGTCCGAGGGAGACAGGCTTGTCGGCGCGCGGGATTTCCATTGTCGGTGCGGTATGTGGCGTCGGAAAAACGCCGGAGCTGAGCAAAACCATTGGCAAAATAGCAATGGCGAGTGCAGCAACCACAAACCGGAGGCGCGGCAGCATGGATGTATTTCCCGAGAAGCGCGTGTATCGCGGAAGTACGCCGCGCGATCTCGCTTTATTACGAATAAGACGATAGCAGACTTGGTATGGTACGAGAATCCACACAGCTACTTATGGCTCCACGCGCGACGTTATCGCTGCGCAGGCTTCCGGTTGCACATTCCATGGGCGAACTTGCGCACAAGGTTGGGCGACGGGCGCCGGATTTTGGTATCGATCTAGGTATCTCTGCCTAAAAAGATGCTACGTAATGTCGCTGTGATGTTGCCGTGGGGCCTGTAGCTCAATGGTTAGAGCTAGCGGCTCATAACCGCTTGGTTGCAGGTTCGAGTCCTGCCGGGCCCACCAGCACACTGCAGCGGTTGAAAGTGCTGCCCACCTTGTATGGGCGGTTTTTCCCGTAGCGACAAATAGTTGCCCTTGTCGCCGTCCGCAGATAGCATATCGCACGGGCACAGATTACTTGGGTGGGATACGCATGTTTCGTGTGAAAGCTCCGCGGGATTTCGGTTCAGCAATGGTCATCATGCTGATCGGAATCGCCGGTCTCTATTTTGGAAAAGATCTCACCTATGGGACGGCCGGCCGCATGGGCCCAGGTTATTTCCCATTCCTGTTGAGTATGATCATCATCTCGCTCGGCGCCGGCATCGGCATCAAGTCACTGATCGTCGAAGGCCCGCCAATTGCCGCGCCGAAGTTACGGCCGATGTTCTTCGTGTTGATTTCGATCATCGTGTTTGGGTACTTGATGAATTTTGAGATCTACGAAGTGCCTGTCGGCCTCGAAATAACTGCGGCCGTGTTGGTGATTATCGCCGCTTTGGCCCGTCCTGGCTTCAATCTCAAAGAGTCGGCGATATTTGGTATCGGTCTCTCGGTTGGGACTGTGTTCGTGTTCAAGGTCGGACTCGGACAGCCGCTGCCGACACCATTGTGGGATGCGTCGGTGCAATTTGTGAAGAGCCAAATGACCGGGGTACGTTAACGTGGACATTCTCAGCAACCTTGCCACCGGCTTTGGCGCCGCGGGAACCTGGGCCAATCTCGGCTTTGCCCTGATCGGATGTCTTCTGGGCACGCTGATCGGCGTGCTGCCGGGCATCGGCCCGATCCCGACCATCGCGATCCTGCTGCCGATCACCTACGGCCTCGATCCCTTGTCGTCGCTCGTGATGCTCGCCGGTATTTATTACGGCGCTGCATACGGCGGATCGACGACGTCGATCCTTGTGAACATGCCGGGTGAAGCGTCATCCATTGTAACCTGTATCGACGGCCATCAGATGGCGAAGCAGGGACGCGCCGGCGCCGCGCTCGCGGTGTCCGCGCTGGGGTCGTTCTTCGCGGGCTGCGTCGGCACGCTCTTTATCTGCGCATTCGCCCCGCCGCTTGCGGCCATCGCCCAGCAGTTCAACTCGCCCGATTATTTCTCGCTGATGGTGCTTGGCCTCGTCACCGCCGTCGTGCTTGCGCACGGTTCGGTGGTCAAGGCGATCGCCATGATCCTGATCGGGCTGCTGCTCGGCCTTGTCGGTACCGACATCAACAGCGGCGCGACGCGCTACACGTTCGGCGTTTCGGTTCTGTGGGACGGCCTCGACTTCTTGCCGATGGTCATCGGCATGTTTGGCGTTGTTGAAATTGTCAAGAATCTTGAACAGCCCGACACGCATCGCGACGCCATCACGGCGAAGTTCCGCGATCTGTGGCCGAAGGTGAGCGACGTCAAGGATGCGTGGATGCCTGTGATCCGCGGTACCTTGCTCGGTTCGATCCTCGGCATTCTGCCGGGCGGCGGCGCCGTGCTGGCATCGTTCGCGGCCTATACCGTCGAAAAGAAGATGGCCAAGGACCCGTCCCGCTTCGGCAAGGGCGCCATCGAAGGTGTCGCGGCGCCTGAGTCCGCCAACAACGCCGCGTCGCAGACGTCATTCATTCCGCTGCTCACCCTCGGCCTGCCGTCCAACGCCATCATGGCGCTGATGATGGGCGCGATGATGATCCAGGGCATCCAGCCCGGCTCGGCGGTGATGACCAGCCGCCCCGACCTGTTCTGGGGCATGGTCGCATCGATGTGGATCGGCAACCTGATGCTGGTCGTCATCAACCTGCCGATGATCGGCATCTGGGTGAAGCTCCTTTCGATGCCGTATCGCTTCCTGTATCCGGCGATCCTCTTGTTCTGCGTCATCGGCGTGTATTCGACCAACAACAACTCCGTGCTGATGTTGTTCACCGCCGGCTTCGCGCTGTTCGGCTACATCCTGCTGCGCTTCGATTGCGAACCGGCTCCGATGATCCTCGGCTTCATCCTCGGGCCGCTGATGGAGGAAAACCTCCGCCGTTCGCTGGTGTTGTCACGCGGCGATCCAATGATCTTCCTGCAGCGCCCGATTTCGGCGATCCTGCTGGTCTGCACGGCGCTTGTCATCGCCTTGATCGTGCTGCCGGCATTCCGAAAGACGCGCGAAGAAGCGTTCCAGGAATAAAGAGACTGACTATCCTGCAACGGGAATAAGAAAAACAACTCGTTGCGGGCTGGACGGTGGCGGACGACGCACAATGTTGCGGATCGTCCGCCAAAAATTCAAGGGAGGGTCCGATGAGCATTGCAATGCAATCGCTGATGCGACGCCTGGCACCTGCTGCAATTCTGGCGGCGGCGCTGGCGGTTTCTCCGGGCGCACGCGCCCAGCAGTATCCCAACCAGGACATTCACTTCATCTGCGTGTTCCCGCCCGGCAGCGGCGCCGACGTGCTGGTGCGTTACTTCGCTGAAAAAGTCCGGCCGCTGACCGGCAAGAACGTCATCATCGAGAATCGCTCGGGTGCCGGCGGCAACATCGGCATCGAGTACGTCGCGCGCGCGAAGCCTGACGGCTACACCGTGCTGGTGCATGGCGCCTCCGGCGTCGCCGCCAGCATGAGCCTGTTCAAGAATCCCCCGGTCGATGTCGGCAAGACCATCCAGGTTGCCGCGACGATCAATCGCCAGCCGTTCATGGTGCTGGTCGATGCGAAGTCCCCGCACAAGACGCTCGCTGATCTGACCGCGGCAATGAAGGCCAAGGGCGACAAGGCGAGCTATGCAACCGCAGCGCCGTTCGGCACCGTGGTCGGCGAGGTCTACAAGCTCGGCGCCGGCATCAAGGCCCGCGAAGTGACCTACAAGAATGCGGTCGACTCGCTCAACGAGCAGCTTTCCGGCGTGCTCGATTACTCGGTGCACGATCCGGTCTATGCCATGGCGCAGCAGCGCGAAGGCCGCCTGCGCATCCTCGCAGTGTCGACCGCGGAGCGGCTCAAGGCCAATCCGGATATTCCGACGCTGAAGGAACAGGGCGTCTCCGAGCTGAACATGATGGGCTGGTGGGCGGCGATGGTGCCGGCCGGCACGCCGCAGCCTGCCATCGACCAGATCAACAAGTGGTTCATGCAGGTCGTCGGCTCGGACGAGACCCGCGAGTTCCTCGCCAAGTTCGGCGGCGACCAGTTGCTGCTGGACTCGGCGAAGGGGCAGGACCTGTTCCTGAAGGAAATCGAATTGTGGCGCGAGTTCGTGAAGATCTCGAAAATCGAGCCACAAGGCTAAGTAAAATTTGCGTAACGCAGCGGCACACCGCCGCTGCGTTTTTCTTTTTGTAAAAACGGCTCATCGAAGGAGAGACGAAATGAAGTTCAAGTGGTTCGGCGCCGGTGCGTCGATGGTTGCAGCGGCCGTGCTGGCAATGGTGCCCGCAGGCGTGCAAGCGCAGGGTTACCCCAACCAGGATATTCATGTGATCTGCGCCTTCCCGCCCGGTAGCGGTGCGGACGTGCTGGTGCGTTACTTCAGCGAAAAGCTGCGCGCGGCTTCCGGCCGGAACATCATCGTTGAAAACAGGGCAGGCGCCGGCGGTAACATTGCGCAGGAATACGTCGGTCGCGCCAAGCCTGACGGCTATACGGTCTTCATTCACGCCGGCAGCGCCATCGCGGCCAACGTCTCGCTGTTCAAGACGCCGGTATTCCCGGACGTCAACAAGGCATTCCAGATGGCGGCGACGATCAACCGCCAGCCCTTCATGATGCTGGTCGATACCAAGTCGCCCTACAAGACCGTCGCCGAAGTGACGGAAGCGATGAAGAAGAAGGGCGACAAGGCGACCTATGGTTCGGCTGCCCCGACCGGCAGCGTGATGGGCGAACTCTACAAGGTGGCGACCGGCGTGAAGGCCGTGGAAGTCTCCTACAAGAGCGCGCCGGACGGACTGAACGACATGGCCAGCGGCTCGGTGGACTACGGCATGCACGATCCGGTGTTTGCGCTTGCCCAGCAGCGTGAAGGCCGCCTGCGCATTCTCGGCGTCTCGACCGGCAAGCGTCTCGACGCCACGCCGGACCTGCCTACCATGGCGGAGCAGGGCGTTCCGATGGATCTCACCGGCTGGTGGGGCGTCATCGTTCCGCAGGGAACTCCGAAGCCGATCATCGAACAGCTCAACAAGTGGTTCGTTGAAATTGTCGGTTCGGCCGACACCAAGGCGTTCCTCAACAAGTTCGGCGGCGATCCGCTGATCGAAACGCCGGATCAGGCGCAAGCGCGCCTGCTCAAGGATGTCGAGAGCTGGAAGAAGTACATCGAAGTCGCCAAGATCACGCCCCAGGGCTAAGTGGGCCAGTGGGCAATGCACGGAATAACCTCGGTTGGTTGACTTCCGAGGCTAATTCCAGCGACCATAGAGGCGCGGTGACGCAGGTCACCGCGCCTTTTTTATGTGCCATAATTCAAAACAAGCGCCCGCCGTTGCTTTGTCCATCGCATCAGCGCTGGCAACGTTCCGGCCGGGACGCAAAAAAGAACTGATCAGGGAGGGTGCCATGAAGTTCACCTCTTATCGTGTGTCACGCCGTGCGTTGCTGGCTGCGGCGATCTGCGCCGTGCCATTCGCTGCCGGCGCGCAGACGGCGTCCAAAGAGGACCTCCATTTCGTTACCGGGTTTCCGCCGGGCAGCGGCGCGGATGTCATCACGCGCTACTTCGCCGAGAAGACGCGCGCCATCTCGGGCCGCAACGTGCTGGTCGAGAACAAGGTCGGCGCGTCGGGTTCGATCGCCGTCGAATATGTCGCGAAGTCGAAGCCGGACGGCAACACGCTGTTGATCAATGCGGGCAGCGGCACCGCCGCGGGCATGCACCTGCAGAAAAATCCGCCGGTCGATGTCGTCAAGGCATTCCAGATCGCGGGCACCATCAACCGCCAGGCCTTCATGATGGTGGTGGATGCCAAGGGTCCTTACAAGAACGTCGCCGATATCACCGCCGTGCTGAAGGCCAAGGGCGAGAAGGCGTCCTACGCCACGGCCGCGCCGTCCGGCATCGTGATGGGTGAAATGTACAAGGCGATCACCGGCGTGAAGGCGGTCGAAGTCCGCTACAAGGACTCGGCCGGCTCGCTCAATGAAATTCTGGATGGCAAGCTCGACTACGGCATGCACGATCCGGTGTTCTCGCTCGCGCAGCAGCGCGAAGGCCGCCTGCGCATTCTGGCGCACAGTTCGGGCAAGCGCCTGGCGGCGATCCCGGATGTGCCGACGATGGACGAATCCGGCGTGAAGGGCATGGACCTCACCTCGTGGTGGGCCTACATCGCGCCTTCGGCGACGCCCAAGCCGGTGATTACCCAGCTCAACGATTACCTCAAGCAAATCCTCGCCATGGACGAGACCAAGAAGTTCCTCAACCAGTTCGGCGGCGATCCGTTCGTCTCCACGCCGGAAGAGGGGCAGGCCTTGCTCATCAAGGACGAGAAGGATTGGCGCGAATACGTGAAGCTCGCGAAGATCGAGCCGCAATGAGAATGATCGCCGGTGATGGCAATGACGCGCCGCCGGCGACTGCAACGAAGCGTTTACCGAAAACTTAGGCAAAAAAGTGCAGAGGGGAAACCAATGAAGATGCTTTCTTCGTTGCTGCGTTGCGCCGGTTCACTGGCGCTTGCGGCAGCATTCGCGGTGTCGCCGACCGGCGTCAGCGCACAACAATATCCGGCGCAGGACATCCACTTCATCTGCGCGTTCCCGCCCGGCAGCGGCGCCGACGTGCTGGTGCGGTTCTTCGCCGAAAAAGTACGTCCGCTGACCGGTAAGAACATTATCGTCGAGAACCGTGCTGGCGCAGGCGGCAATATCGCACTGGAATACGTCGCGCGTTCCAAGCCCGATGGCTACACCGTGTTCGTTCACGCCGGCAGCGGCGTTGCTTCGAGCATGAGCCTGTCCAAGGTGCCGCCGGTGGACGTGACCAAGCAGATCCAGGTTGCCGGCACCATCAACCAGCAGCCCTACATGATCGTTGTTCATGCCAGCAAACCCCACAAGACGCTGGCGGATCTGACAGCGGCGATGAAGGTGAAGGGCGACAAGGCGAGCTACGGCACCGCCAATCCGTCCTCGACCATCCTTGCCGAAATCTACAAGGACCAGACCGGCATCAAGGCAGTCCAGGTCGACTACCGGACCGGCCAGGATATGGTCAACGACATGGTCAGCGGCGCGCTCGATTTCGGCTCCGCCGATCCGGTGCAGGCGCTGAGCATGCACAACAAGGGCGACTGGCGCATCCTCGGCATCTCGAGCGGCCAGCGGCTGAAAGCCACCGGCGATCTGCCGACCATGAGCGAACAGGGCGTCAAGATGAACCTCACTGGCTGGTGGGCGGCCATGGTGCCTTCCGGCACGCCCAAGCCGGTCGTCGATCAGATCAACAAATGGTTCACCGAAGTCGGCAAGTCCGAAGACTCGCGGAAGTTCCTCCCGCAATTCGGCGGCGATCCGCTGATCGAAACGCCTGAAGCCGCGCAGGCGCGTCTGGTCAGGGACGTTCCTGACTGGGCGGGTTACGTGAAGCTCGCCAAGATCCAGCCGCAAGGCTGATCGCGGCAAACGCTTTCCGGCCAGCGGGCGGCGGCAATGATGCTGCCGTGCCGCTGCCGGGACTTATTAGACGTGGAAGGAAGTCCAGCGATGGCAAACGAATTCAGGATTTCGCGCAGAACGCTTCTGCAGACCTCGCTTGGCGCCGCCGCCATACCGGCGGCGAGCCTCTTTCCGATGCCCGCGCTGGCGCAGGCCTATCCGGCCCAGGACATCCATTTCATCTGTGGCTTCGCCGCAGGGAGCGGCGCGGATGTAATCGTCCGCCACTTCGCCAACAAGATCCAGCCGATCTCGGGCAAGACCATCATTGTCGAGAACAAGCCGGGCGCTATCGGCAACATCGCGACCGAGTATGTCGCGCGCGCCAAGCCGGATGGTTACACGGTTTATGTAACCGGCGCGAACGCCGTTGCAACGAACATGCACCTGTTCAAGAATCCGACGGTCGATGCCGGCAAGGCTTTGCAGGTGGCGGCGACTATCTACAACGCAACCATGATGCTCGCCGTTCGCGCCGACTCGCCGTTCAACTCCGCGAAGGAGCTGACCGCAGCATTGAAGCTGAAGGGCGACAAGGCGAGCTACGGATTCACCAACCCGACCACAAAAGTGCTGGGCGCGCTTTACAAGAAAGAAGCCGGCGTGGGCGCGCTCGAAGTGCCCTACAAGACCGCCGCGGATTTCTTCAACGACCTCTCATCCGGCAATCTCGATTTCATCCTGATCGATAACGTCGGCGCCATGCAGGCCGCCAAGGCCGGGCGCATCAAGATCCTCGGAGTCGGTTCCGACACCCGCATGAAATCCACGCCGGAACTTCCGACGCTCACGGAGCAGGGCTATTCCCTCGACGTGCGAAGCTGGTGGGCGGCGCTGGTGCCTTCCGCGACGCCGCGCCCGATTGTCGATCAGCTCAACGCCTGGTTCAAACAGGTTCTCCAGACCGAGGATACCAAGACATTCCTTGCGGGCGTTGCCAGCGATCCGTGGATTTCCACGCCGGAAGAGGGGCAGGCCTACCTGATCAAGGACATCAACAAATGGGGTGAGTTCGTGAAGCTCGCCAATATCGAGCAGCAAGGCTGACCGTAATCTGAATACCTGCGCGAAATAAGGATAATTGCCGGATGAAGTCGTCACTAGATATCTCGCGCAGGACGCTGCTCAAGACCACGCTCGGCGCTGCGGCCATGCCGGCCGCAGGCCTGTTTCCGATGCCCGCGCTGGCGCAGCAGTATCCGTCGCAGGACATTCACTTCATCTGCGGATTCGCGGCCGGCAGCGGCGCGGATATCATCGTGCGTTTCTTCAGCGAGAAGATACGGGTGCTGTCCGGCCGCCAGGTCATCGTCGAGAACAAGGTGGGTGCGATCGGCAATATCGCGACGGAATATGTCGCACGCTCGAAACCCGACGGCTACACGGTCTATATCACCGGCGCGAGTGCGCTCGCCGCCAGTCAGGCCATCTCGAAGAATCCGACGGTCGATGTCGGCAAGCAGCTGCAAATCGCCGGCACCATCAACAAGCAGCCGCTGATGATCGGCGTGCGCGCCGACGGGCCGATCAAGACCATGGCCGAATTGACTGCGGCGATGAAGGCAAAGGGCGAAAAGGCGAGCTACGCGACGTCGAACCCCACCGCGAAAGTCGTCGGCGCCATGTACAAGGAGCGCGCCGGATTGGCGGCGGTCGATGTTCCTTATCGCTCCTCCGCCGATTATCTCAACGACCTCGCCAGCGGCAACATCGACTACGCGATTCCCGACAACGTCTTCGCGGTCGCTCAGGCGCGCGCTGGGCGGATGCGGATTCTCGCGGTCAGCACGGGCCAGCGCATGAAGGCGGCGCCGGATTATCCGACCATGACCGAACTCGGTTATGCGATGGACCTGCGCGGCTGGTGGGCGGGCCTTGTGCCGGTTGGTACGCCGAAGCCGGTAGTCGAGCAGCTCGGCAAGTGGATCAGCGAAGTCGTTTCGAGCGATGAGGGCAAGGCGTTCCTTGCAAGCATCGCCAGCGATCCATGGATCAACAGCCCGGAGGAGGCGCGGGCGTTCTTCCTCAAGGAAATCGAGCAGTGGCGCGAATTCGTCAAGGTCGCCAAGATCGAGCAGCAGGGTTGATCCAGGTCTGACCTTTTCAAGCGAGAAGGACGTTCTTCGATGAAGCCGACATTCGATATCTCGCGCAGAACATTTATCAAGACAACGCTTGGTGCGGCGGTCCTGCCGGCTACGGGCCTGTTTCCGATGCCTGCGCTGGCGCAGCAATATCCATCGCAGGATATTCACTTTGTCTGCGCGTTTCCGGCCGGCAGCGGTTCCGACACCATCGTGCGGTACGTCGCCGAGAAGCTGCGTCCGGTTGTCGGCCGCACGATCCTCGTCGAAAACCGTTTCGGCGCGGCGGGTAATGTCGCGGCGGAATATGTGATGCGCTCGAAGCCCGACGGCTACACGGTGTTCGTCCATGCGGCGAGCGCGGTCGCGGCGAACATGCATCTGTTCAAGAAGCCGCCCATCGACGCCACCAGGGACGTGCAGATGGCGGCGACCATCAACCGCCAGCCGTTCATGATGGTGGTCGATGCCAGGAAGCCGTGGAAGACGGTGGCGGAAGTCACCGAGTTCCTGAAAGCAAAGGGCGACAAGGCGACCTATGCCACGTCGGCTTCGACCGGCACGGTGATGGGCGAAATCTACAAGCAGAAGACCGGCGTGAAGGCGGTCGAGGTGATTTTCCGTGTCGGCGTGGACTCGCTCAACGATCTCCTCAGCGGTGCCATCGATTACGGCATGTACGATCCGGTATTCTCGATGTCGCAGGCGCGCGAAGGCCGTGTCCGTATGCTCGCCGTCTCGACCGCGCAACGCATGTCTGCGGTGCCTGAACTTCCGACCATGACGGAAGCCGGCATTCCCATGGACCTGATGGGCTGGTTCTCCGCCATGGTGCCGGCCGGTACGCCGCGGCCCGTCGTCGAGCAGATCAACGCATGGTTCAGGCAGGTCATCACCACCGATGAGACCAAGGCGTTCCTCAACAGGTTCGGCGGCGATCCCTGGGCGGCGTCGGTGGACGAGGCGCAGGCGCGTCTCCTGAAGGACATCAAGGACTGGGGCGACTACGCGCGCCTCGCGAAGATAGAACCTCAGGGATAACGGCGATCTCCGGGCACAAGACCCGGTTTTCGGAGAGGAAGCGCAACGACAAGAGGAGTACGAAGCCATGCAACGTCGCTCATTGATACGTCTCGCTGGAATGATTCTGTTGGCCGCGCCATTGTTGGCAGGCGGCGCCAGTGCGCAGCAATACCCCAGTCAGGACATCCATCTGATCTGCGGTTATCCGGCAGGTACGGGCGCCGACACGATTGTCCGCTATTACGCCGAGAAGCTGCGCGCCATTGCCGGCCGCACGGTGATCGTCGAGAACAAGCCCGGCGCAGGCAGCAACATCGCGATGGAATATGTCGCGAGATCGAAACCCGATGGCTACACGGTTCTGGTGAACGGCGGCTACAACCTTGCCTCCAACATGCACCTGTTCAAGAAGCCGCCGGTGTCCTCGGTCAATGACTTCCAGGTTTTTGCATCGATCAATCGTCAGGCCTTCATGATGGTGGTCGATGCCAACAGGCCGTGGAAGACAGTTGCCGAGGTGACGGAGGCCGTGAAGGCCAAGGGGAACAAGGCTAGCTACGGCACCGGCGCGCCGGCCAGTATCGTGATGGGCGCGATGTACAAGGCAGGCGCCGGTCTGCAATCGGTTGAAGTGAATTACCGCCAGTCCTCCGATATGATGAACGACATGCTAGGCGGCAACATCGACTACGCCATGATGGAGCCGATATTCGCCATGGGCCAGCACCGGCAAGGAAGGTTGCGCGTGCTGGCGGTATCGAGCGAGAAGCGCCTGAGCGCTGCGCCGGAAATTCCGACGTTTCTGGAATCGGGCATCGCGGGCTTGAGCCTGAACCTGTGGTGGTCGGGCATGGTGCCGGCGGCAACGCCGCGGCCGATTGCGCAGCAGCTCAATAAGTGGTTCGACCAGATCACGTCGATGGAAGAAACCAAGAAGTTCCTCAACGGCTTCGCCAGCGATCCATTCATCGTCACGCCGGAGGAGGCGCAGGCGATGGTGAACCGGGACGAGAAGGCCTGGGCGGAATACATGCGCCTCGCCAAGATGGAACCACAGGGATAGGGCGCGGCGGTCGCCGCGTCTGGAATGAAACAGGAGAGAGAGTAATGAAAAGACGCGAGATGTTGGGCCTGACCGCAGGCGCATTGGCCTTCGGTGTTGCAGGTGCGGGAACCAGCGCGTGGGCGCAGCAGTATCCGGCGAACGACATCCACCTGATCTGCGGGTTTCCGGCCGGCTCCGGCGCGGATGCCATCGTGCGGCACTACGGCGAGCGCCTCAAAGCGCTCAGCGGCCGCACGGTGCTGGTCGAGAATCGTCCCGGTGCGGGGGCGAATATCGCCATTGAATATGTCGCGAAGTCGAAGCCGGACGGTTACACGGTCCTGGTGCATGGCGGCACCGGCCTTGCGGCCAACATGTATCTCTACAAGCGTCCGCCGGTCGAGAACGTTAATGCGTTCCAGGTTTTCGCCGGCATCAACAAGCAGGCCTTCATGCTGGTGGTTGACGCCAGCAAGCCGTGGAAGACGCTGGCCGAACTCACCGCCGCGATGAAGGCGAAGGGCGACAAGGCAACCTACGCCACCTCCGCGCCGCCGAGCATCGTCATGGGCGCGATCTACAAGGCGAAGGCGGGACTCGCCGCTGTCGATGTCAACTACAAGACATCTGCCGACATCATGAACGACATGATGAGCGGTTCGGTCGATTACGCGCTGATGGAGCCGGTGTTCGCGACCGCGCAGCACAAGCAGGGCAAGCTGCGCGTGCTCGGCGTCAGCACCACCAACCGGCTGTCCGCTGCGCCCGAACTGCCGACCATGACCGAGGGCGGCATTCCGATGAAGCTTGATCTGTGGTGGGCCGCGATGGTGCCGTCGAAGACGCCGAAGCCGATCGTCGATCAGTTGAACGCATGGTTCGACCAGATCACGGCGATGGAAGAGACCAAGAAATTCCTCAACGGCTTCGCCAGTGATCCCTATCTGATGAAGCCGGCGGAAGCGCAGGCCCAACTGGAAAAGGAAATGGTCGACTGGAAGGAATATCTGCAACTCGCCAAGCTCGAACCGCAGGGATGATCAGGCGATGAAGCGCAGCAGCATGGGTATCGTGGCCGCCGCAATCCTCGCTGCTGCGGCTTCGCTTGCGCAGGCGCAGACCTATCCGGGCCAGGACGTTCATCTCGTCGTCGGCTTCGCCGCGGGCAGCGGCCCCGACGTCACCGCGCGCTTTCTCGCCGACAAGCTGAAGGTGAAACTCGGCAAGACCGTGCTGGTCGAGAACAAGCCCGGCGCGGTCGGCAACATCGCCACCGAATACGTCGCCAAGGCGAAGCCGGACGGCCATACCTTATATATGACGGGTGGCAGTTCGCTGGTCGCGACGGCCTACCTGTTCAAGAATCCGCCGGTCGATGTCCGGACATTCGAGGTCGTGGCGTCGATGGCGCGCGCGCCGATCCTGATGGTGGTTGCGGCAAATTCGCCCTACCAGAAGGTCGCCGACCTGACGGCGGCGGTGAAGGCAAAGGGCGACAAGGCGAGTTACGGCACGGCATTCCCGACCGCGCGCGTCGCCGGTGCGCTGTACCGCGACAGCATCGGGGCCAAGGCGGTCGAGGTGGGCTACAAGACCTCGTCGGACTGGATCAACGATCTCAGCGCCGGGAACCTCGATTTCGCGTTCATCGACGCTGCCGCGGGTTTCGGCATGGCGAAAGCCGGCCGGTTCCGCGTGCTGGCGGTCTCGACCGCGCAGCGTTCGGTTGCGATGGCCGATTTTCCGACCCTGACGGAGGCGGGCCACAAGATCGATCTGCCGGCGTGGTGGGCAGTGTTTGCCCCGCAGGGAACTCCGAAATCCATCCTCGACCAGCTCCATGCCGTCATTTCTGAAATCTCCGGAACCGGGGAGGCGCGGCAATTCTTCGCAGGGACAGGCTATGACCCATGGGTGACGACGCGGGACGAGGCACGCGCTGCATACCTAAAGGACTACAAAGATTGGGCCGATTACGTAAGATTAGCCAAGATTGAACCGCAGGGTTGAGAACACGACCATGAAAATGACCGCGCGAAAAAAAGCTTCCTACGGGTTGGCGCTGTTGTCGGCGTCGCTCGCGTTCGGGCTTTCCACGGGCGCCGCCAGCGCCCAGGCAAAAGAGCCGCCCTATCCGAGCAAGGACATCCACATCGCCAGCGCATTTCCGCCCGGCAGCGGCGCCGATGTGCTGGTGCGGTTCTTTGCCGAGCGGATACGCCCGTTCACGGAAAAGGCGGTGCTGGTCGAGAACAAGGCCGGCGCGGGCGGCAACATCGCCACCGAGTATGTCGTGCGCTCGAAGCCCGACGGCTACACGATGTTCATTCATGCCGGCAACACGCTGGCGTCGAACTATCACCTGGTCAAGAACAACAAGGTTGACGCCAGCAAGCAGATCCAGATTGCCGCCACCATCAACAAGCAGGCGTTCATGCTGGTGGTCGATGCGTCGAAGCCGTGGAAGAACATTGCCGAACTGACCAAGCACCTCAAGGAGCGCGGCGACAAGGCGAGCTACGGCACCGCCGCTAATTCCGGCGTGGTGATGTGCGCGATGTATAAGGAGCTGGCCAGGCTCCAGAGCGTCGAAGTCAACTACAAGATGGCGCAGGACACGCTCAACGACATGGCGAATGGCACGGTCGATTTCGGCTGCCACGATCCGGTGTTTGCGCTGTCGCAGGCCCGCGAAGGCCGGCTACGCATTCTCGCGGTCGCATCCAATGACCGGCTGAAGGCCGCGCCTGAAATCCCGACCATGAGCGAGGCCGGATACAAGATGGACCTCGTCGGCTGGTTCTCGGTCATGGTGCCGTCGGAAACGCCACGGCCCATCGTCGACAAGATCAACGGCTGGTTCAAGACCATTCACCAAAACCCGGAGACTGCGAAGTTCCTGACCAATTTCGGCGGCGATCCATGGGTTTCGACGCCGGACGAAGGCCAGGCCCGCCTTCTGAAAGACATCAAGGACTGGGAAGAGTATGTGCGTATCGCCAAGCTGAAACCGCAAAGCTGAAGCCACAAAAGTTGACGTGGCGGCTTCGCCTGCTATCGAACGCTTGTTAAATTCAACGGAGATTCTTTGAAGATGAAGATCAACACCACCCGCCGGTCGCTGCTGGTTGGACCGGCCGCGCTCGCCGCCGCGCTGGCGTTTGCTCCGGCCGGAGCATCGGCACAGGCATACCCGGCGCAGGATATTCAGATTATCTGCGCATTCCCGGCCGGCAGCGGCGCGGACGTGCTGGTGCGCTACTTCGCCGAGGAATTGCGCAAGAAGGCCGGCAAGCCGGTGGTCGTCGAGAACAAGACCGGCGCTGCGGGCAACATCGCCGCGGAATACACCGCGCGCGCCAAACCGGACGGCTACACGATCCACATTCATGCCGGTAACTCGACGGCGGCGAATTTCTGGCTGTTCAAGAAGCCGCCGATCAACCCGTCCAAGGACCTGCAGGTGGTTGCCACGCTGAACCAGCAGCCGTTCATGGTCGTCGTACCGGCCAACAGCCCGTACAAGAACATGAAAGAGCTTACCGCGGGCATGATCGCCAAGGGCGAAAAGGCGAGCTACGCGGAATCCAACACCACCGGCAAGGTGATGGGCGAACTCTACAAGAACGCCACCGGCGTCAAGGCCGTGGACGTGCCGTACCGCACCGCCGTCGATGCGCTGAACGACTTTGCCAGCGGCGCCATCGACTACGGCATGTATGACCCCGTGGTCGCCATCGTGCAGACGCGCGAAGGCCGCTTCCGCATGCTCGCGGTTTCGACCGGGAAGCGCATGAAGGCGCTGCCCGACCTGCCGACCATGACCGAGGAAGGCATCCCCGGTATCGAACTGTTCGGATGGTTCTCCGCCATGGTGCCGGCGGCAACGCCGCGCCCCATCGTCGATCAGCTCAACAAGTGGTTCAACGAAATCGAGGCGACCGAGGAAACCCGCATCTTCCTCAACAAGTTCGGCGGCGATCCGTGGATCACCACGCCGGAAGAAGGTCAGGCCCAGATGGTCAAGGACCAGAACGCCTGGGAAGGTTACGTCAAGGCTGCGAAGATCGAGCAGCAGTAATCTGAATATGCGCGGCGGCGCATCGGTGCCGCCGCGCAACGACCCAAAAATAAAAAACGAAACAAGGCTTCGGTAAAACCGGGGCGGGCGGCAGGGACAGGAAACCGAGGGTGTCAACATGAACACGAAATCGCCAATGCTTTCGCGCCGCGATGTCGCGCGTGGCGCTGCCGCCGCCGTCACGCTCGCCGCCCTGGGCAAGCCCGCGCTGGCGCAGCAGTACCCGAGCGCCGACGTCCACTTCATCTGCGCGTTCCCGGCCGGCAGCGGCGCGGACGTGATCGTGCGCTACATGGCGGAAAAGCTGCGCCCGAAGCTCGGTGGCCGTGCCGCACTCGTCGAGAACAAGCCCGGCGCGCTCGGCAATATCTCAACCGAATATCTGGTGCGCTCGAAGCCCGACGGTCACACCATTCTGATCCACGGCGCGAGTGGCGTCGCCGCCGCCGCCAGCCTTTTGAAGAACCCGACGATGGATGTTTCAAAGTCCGTCCAGCTCGTCGGCACCATCAACAAGCAGCCGACCATGATGGCGGTGCACACCAGCAAGCCGTGGAAAAGCGTCGCCGAAGTTACCGCGGCGATGAAGGAGAAGAAGGAAAAGGGCACCTATGCCACGACCAATCCGGTCGGCAAGGTGATGGGCGCCATCTACAAGAAGACGCTTGGGCTGCAGACCGTCGAGGTCCAGTACAAGACCGCCGCAGATTCAATCAACGATCTGGCCAGCGGCACGGTCGATTACATTCTGGTCGATAACGTATTCGCCATGGCGCAGGTGCGCGAGGGCCGGCTGCGTGTGCTTTCGGTTTCGACCGATCAGCGGCTGAACGCCAATCCCGACATTCCGACCATGGGCGAACTCGGCGTGCCGATGAACCTCACGGGCTATTTCGGATTGATGGTGCCGACGGGCACGCCGGAGCCGATCATGCGGCAGCTCAATGAATGGACCGCAGAGGTGGTCGGCACCGAGGAGACCAAGCAGTTCCTCGGCAAGTTCGCCTCCGATCCATGGGTCACGAAGCACGGTGAGGCGCAGGCTTACTTTCTCAAGGACATCGAGAACTGGAAGAACTACGTCAAGGTCGCGGAGATCGAACCGCAGGGATAGGCTGTCCGGGAATAATCCCGGCGGCGGTCAACGCTGCGGGAAACGACGGCAGCCGGAAAACCGGCGCCGGACGGGAAGCGAAAATCAGGGGAGGCGCGCGTGACGATCAGGTCGTTTGCAGGAGCGTTGGTGCTTGCATGTGCGTTGACGGCACCGGCCCATGCGCAATCCTACCCAAATCAGGATATTCACGTCGTCTGCGCCTATCCCGCGGGGTCCGGCGCCGACCTGTTCGTGCGCTACTACGCCGAGAAGCTGCGGACCTTGAGCGGCCGCAACATCGTCGTCGATAACAAGCCCGGTGCGGTCAGCAACATCGCGACGGAATACGTCGCGCGGGCCAAGCCCGACGGCTACACGATCTACATTCAGGGCGGTTCGTCGATTGCCGCCAACATGAGCCTGTTCAAGAACCCGCCGGTCGATGTCGCCAAGGCGATCCAGGTTGCGGCAACGCTCAACAAACAGCCCTATATGCTGGCGGTCGATGTCAAGAAGCCTTGGAAGAACGTCGCGGAACTGACGGCCTTCCTGAAGGAGAAGAAGGACAAGGCGAGCTTCGGCACGTCGAACCCGCCCGGCAAGGTGATGGCGCTGGCCTACAAGGCTGCGGCCGGCATCGACGCGGTTGAAGTGCCGTACCGGACCTCGTTCGACACCGCGAACGATCTGGCTTCCGGGCAACTCGACTTCGCGACTTACGATCCCGTTTACTCCATGACGCAGGCGCGTGAAGGCAAGCTGCGCATCCTTGGCCTCAGCACGGCGGCGCGGCTGGAAGCTGCGCCTGAGTTGCCGACCATGAAGGAACAGGGCATCGACATGGACCTGCTCGGCTGGTTCGCCGCCATGGTGCCCGCTGGCACGCCCAAGCCCATCGTCGATCAGATCAACAAGTGGTTCAACGAAATCAACGCCACGCCGGAGAGCAAGAAATTCCTCAACAGCATCGGCGGCGATCCGTGGATCACCACCCCGGAAATCGGGCAGGCGCGGCTTGTCCAGGACGTCAAGGACTGGGGCGGCTACGTCCGCACCGCCAGGATCGAGCCGCAGGGATAAAGCGATTTTCGCGACAACGCCGCTCGCTTTCTTACCTCTCCCCGCTTGCGGGGAGAGGTCGGCGCCATCAGCGCGTTTACGCGCGTCTTCGACGCGCTATGGCGCCGGGTGAGGGGCCGTTTTGCGAATTTAGGAAAGCCCCTCATCCCAACCTTCTCCCCAGCAAGAGGGCGTTCACGCCCGTCTTCGACGGGCTTTGCGGGGAGAAGGAGCGCACTGTGGTCGTTTCGAGAGTATCGACATAAAATATGTGGCCCTATTTCCATCCTCTCATTATTTCCCGAAGGTAAGGGAACGTAGCGGCAAGTAGGGAGAAACATCATGCCCGGTACGGTTCGGCTGCACCGCGTTCTGACGACGAAGCCCGGCAAGGTCTATCGCGCCTTTATCGAGGCGGATGCCTTGGCGAAGTGGCTGCCGCCCAACGGCTTTACCTGCACCGTGCATCACCTCGACGCGAAAGTCGGCGGCACCTTCAGGATGTCGTTTCGCAACCTCACAACGGGCGGGAGCCATGTTTTCGGCGGAAACTATCTGGAGCTTAAGCCCGGCGAGCGCCTGCGCTACACCGACAAATTCGACGATCCCAATTTGCCGGGCGAAATGCAGGTGACGGTGACGCTCAAGGCGGTCGTCGTCGGTACCGACGTCAGCATCGTGCAGGAAGGCATCCCCGACCTTATTCCGGTGGAAGCGTGTTATCTCGGCTGGCAGGAGTCGCTGAAGAATCTCGCGAGACTTGTTTAGCCGGAGATTAATCAATAGACCGTGCCGAGTTGCGAGCCAGATTCGATGTTAGGCAACTATGCTAGCTTTATAGAAGCTGCGATTGATTCGGATCCGACATGGCGGAACGGTTCGGCCCATATATCTGCAACGGCGCTATTGATTGCGGTGCATTGCAGGAGCGCGCTCGGCAAGACTCGCGAAAAGCGATGGTGAGTTCGCGGGGTGAAGCTATTCACTGGCTAAAGCAAATGAAGCAGGCTCACGTCGATTGGTACAGTGACAGCCGACCATCAAAACGTGAACTGCAAAAGCTGAGTACACCATTCTCGGCAGCCATTCGAGAGTTGGAAGACTGGCTACACGACACACAGCCCCCGCCGTCTCCAAAACAAAAGCGCCTACACAACAGAAGCGGCGTTGTTTATTTCATCGGAATGGAAGGAGACAATTCAGCGGTGAAAATTGGTTTCGCTAGCAAGATTGAGGACCGGCTATCTTCGCTGCAAACATCGTCACACCACACGCTGAAAGTCTTGGCCACAATTAAAGCCACGACAAAGTTAGAAAAAGAACTGCACCACAAATTTGCTGCGGATCGTATTCGCGGTGAATGGTTCCGCAGAACGCAAGCAATCGAAACATTCATAACTACAACGCACAGTAGCCAAGCTTACGGTAATCGACAGCAAGTAGCTTGAAAGTAGCGAAAAAGCGTTAGCCGCGCCTTTCAGCCTCCAACCCATCAATAATCAGTTTCAGCGCAGCATCGAAAGCCCCGTTGCCGGCGACGCGCAGATAGTTGTCGCGCAGGAAGCCGATGTTGGCGAAGCCCTGATCTTCGAGCTTTGCGAGATGGGCTTGCAGCCTTTTCTTCGGCCGGCCAGTGGTGACGCGATGTGTGATGCGCCGAACTGTGGATGAACTGTAAAAGCAGGATCGCGAAAGGCGCGGTGCGATCCGCGTCCAGCCCGGCGGCGATCCGTGGATCACCACCCCGGAAATCGGGCAGGCGCGGCTCATTCAGGACGTCAAGGACTGGGGCGGCTACGTCCGCACCGCCCCAGGATCGAACCGCAGGGATAGGCTGCATCCCACTTGTGGCCGGGGGCTGGTCGGCACACCGGGTGGGCGAGCCGCCGGATACCTGCTGCGCCGCCTGAGCTATTGATTTTTAGGCCAAAAGTACGAATTTGACGGCACTGCCGCTGTACGTCCGGCTGCCACTGCGGCATTGTTTTCGGAGTTGCGAATGAAAGTCCCCCACGGCGCAATCGATTGCGACATTCATCCGGCAGTGCCAGCGACCTCGGCGCTGCTGCCGTATCTCGACGATTACTGGCGCGACCAGTTCATCAATCGCCACATCGACAAGTCGCCGTTCACGCTGATGAGCTATCCGCCGAATTCGCCGCTGTCGTGCCGGCCGGACTGGCGTCCGGCCAAGGGCCTGCCGGGCAGCGACTTCGATGCGTTGCGCCGCGATGCGCTCGATGCGTTTGGCACAAAGTATGCGATCTGCAACGTGCTGCATGGCGCGGTGGCGCTGTTCAATGAGGACATGGCCGCGGCGCTGTGCGCGGCGGTCAACGACTGGACCGTGAAGGAATTGCTCGACCGCGATCCGCGCCTGCGCGCGTCGATCCTCATTCCGTACCAGAACCCCGAACTCGCCGTGAAAGAGATCGAGCGCGTCGCGCCGGACCAGCGTTTCGTGCAGATCACGATGCTGGTGATGGGAGACACGCTGCTGGGTAATCGCCGGTACTGGCCGATCTACAAGGCGTGCGAGAAGTATGGCCTGCCCATCGGCGTTCATGCCGGCAGCCTGTTCCGCACCGCGCCGACCTATTCCGGCTGGCCGTCCTATCAGGTCGAGGATTACGTCTCGAACGGCGCGGCCTTCGAGAACATGCTGGTGAGCTTCATCGCCGAAGGCGTGTTCCAGCAATATCAAAAGCTCAAGATGATCTGCGTGGAATCCGGCATCACCTGGCTGCCGACGCTGCTGTGGCGCATCAACAAGGAATGGCGCGGTGTGCGCGCCGAGGTGCCGTGGCTCGACCGCGCGCCGGCCGAAGTCGTGCGCGACAACGTGCGGTTCACGCTGCAGCCGGTCGATGCGCCGTCCTCGGACCCGGACAAGTTCCTGCGTACCGTCGAGCATATCGGAACCGACAAGGTATTCCTGTTCTCGACCGATTACCCGCACTGGCATTTCGACGGCGGCGAGGTCTTGCCGGACGGGCTGCCCGAGGCCACGTTGAAGAAATTGCTGACCGATAACGCGCTCGAAACCTATCCCCGCCTTAATGGTGGCGGTACTATCGGGCAAGTTCCTGGCACCCAGAACAACGGCGAGAAAATCCGATGAACGCGCCCGTGATGGAAAAGACGCTGCGGCAGCACCTGTCGATCGTCGATTGCGACATTCACCCGGATCACAAGTCGCCGGCGACGCTGGTGCCTTATCTCGCGGAACGCTGGCGCGAACACGCCAAGACCTTCGGCGCGCATACCCGTCAGGGCATGACGGGGCAACTCACGCACCCGCGCATGATGGCGGCCGGACGCCGGGCCGATGCGTTTCCGCCGGGCGGCGGCCAGCCGGGTTCGGACCTCGAATTCATGAAGCAGCAGCATCTCGATCCGAACGGCGTCGAGATCGGCATGCTGGTCGCGCTCGCGCGCGGCGGCATGGAAGAACAGAATCAGGATTTCGCCGCGGCGCTGTCGCGCGCGGTCAACACCTGGCAGCTTGAGGAATGGGTGAAGCCCGAGCCGCGCTTGCGCGCCGGCATCGTGGTGCCGCAGGAAGACCCGATCAGCGCCGTCGCCGAGATCGAGCGCTGCGCGCCGGACAGCCGTTATCGCCAGATCATCATTTCGCCGCGCACCTCGGAGCCGTTGGGCCGCCGCCGCTACTGGCCGATCTACGCCGCCGCCGAAGCTGCCGGCCTTCCGATTGGCCTGCATCCGGCCGGCGCCAGCGGTGGCTATCCATCGACCGGCTCCGGCTGGCCGACCTATTACATGCAGGAACATTATTCGTTCGAGACCGGCATGCAGAGCGTGCTGGCGAGCATGATTTTCGAAGGCGTGTTCGAGCGGTTTCCGAAGCTGAAAGTCTGTTTCATCGAATGCGGCTTCACCTGGGTGCCCGGCCTGACGTGGCGCATGGACAAGCACTGGGAGCGCATGCGCAAGGAAGTGCCGCACCTCAAGCGCCCGCCGTCGGAATACGTCAAGCAGCACCTGTGGTTCGCGACCCAGCCCATCGAGGAGCCGGAGCATCCGCATCACCTGATGGACATGATCGAGTGGATCGGCTGGGACAAGCTCGTATTCTCGACCGACTACCCGCACTGGGATTTCGACGATCCGCGCTACACGTTCAAGATCAACCTCAACGAGAAGCAGCGCGCGATGATCTTCCGCGATAACGCCAAGGCGCTGTACCAGCTGTGACCCGCCACGTCGTAGCCTCCGTCGTGGACATCAAGCCCGGCGAAAAGAAACTCGTCACCGTGAAGGGGCGCGAAGTCGGCGTGTTCAACGTCGGCGGCGAATTCTTCGCGCTGGCCAATCGCTGCCCGCACGCCGGCGGCCCGATGTGCGACGGCCAGATTTCCTCGCTCGTCGCGCCCGGCAAGGTTGGCGAATACAAGCTCACCCGCAAGGACGAGTTCGTGCGCTGCCCGTGGCATGGCTGGGAGTTCGACATCCGCACCGGCCAGTCGTGGTGCGACCCGGAGGACTTCAAGGTCCGCCAGTTCAAGATCGCGGTCGAGCCGGGCGAAGCGCTGGTGAAGGGGCCGTATATCGCCGAGAAATTCGACGTGGCGGTGGAAGAGAATTACGTCGTCATTGATATGTGAGCGACCTCACCCTGAGGTGCGAGCGTAGCGAGCCTCGAAGGGCGAGGTCGCGGCCCATCCTTCGAGGCCCGCGCTGTGCGCGGGCACCTCAGGATGAGGGCGGTGTTTGTTGGGCTCTTTCTACTTATAAATCCGCTTCGCCAGATCGTACATCGCGTCGATCGCCGGGAAGTTTTCCTTCACCAGCGGCTTGGCGTTCATCAGCTGCCCGACTTCGGCCGATACTTCCGCCGAGATCTTTTCGACGACAATGCCATGGGCTTCCCGGGCGTAGATCGTCTGCACTTCGTCCGACAGGTAGAAATCCGCCAGCAGCCGCGCGGCGTTGGGATGCGGCGCGTTGCGCATCACGGCGGCGGCATAGGAGCCATAGCTGACGCCTTCCTCCGGCACGATGAACTTCACCGGCAATCCCTTGATGTTGGAATAATCGGAGAGGATGTAGGGCACATAGAGCGGGAATTCGGCCTGTGCGACGCGCCGCGCCATCACGGCATAGTCGCGCCCCAGCACCGGCTTTTGCGCGGCAAATTTTTCGAGATAGTCCTTGCCGAAACGGTCGTGCAGCATGCGGAACATCACGGCGCCGCCGCCTGCTGCGCGCGGATCGTCGCTGATCATCTTGCCCTTCCACTTGGGGTCGAGCAGGTCGGTCCAGCTTTTCGGTTCGTCCTGCGGCTTCACGATCCGCGTGTTGACGAGGAAGCCGTAGTTGATCGTGAAGATCGGCACCTGAAACCTGTCGGCAAGGGTCTTGAACGGCTGCTTCAGATTGAGGGCATTCGGTATGTTGCCAAGCGGCATCAGGTTGTTGTCGTCTTTCGCCCAGGTGCTGACCGACGACAGCGCGTGGTGCAGGACGTCGCCCAGAAAGCGCCCGGCGTTCTGCTCGGCGCGGATGCGCTCGCGGATTTCGCTGCCGCGCGCCGCGAGATAGTTGACCGGGATGCCGTATTTCTTCTCGAACGCCTTGGCGATGGGGTCGTTGGTCCGCGGGGAGAGGTAGGCCGTATAGACCGTGACTTCGCCCTCGCGCTTGGCGGCGGCGATCACTGTCTCCCATTCCCTGGCAGTCTGCGCCGCGCAAGGCAGTAACATCAGCAGGGAGAGGGTAGCGGCGATTGCCGCCCTGACGGTGGCCTTGCGCATCGTTCCTCCTGTGTTTTCCGGCAGTATAGCCGACACGGCAGGAGCGGTCTTGCGCGTCTTTAGGATGGCCCGTGCGCGTTTGCCGCAGGCAAGGCGTCAGGTGTTACCCTGCGTATGGCCCTTGGCATTCGGGCCGGAACGGGCGGCGTTTTCCGCAGGCTTGGCCGCGTCGCTGAGCGGGCGGACGATTTCGTTGCTGTGTTCCTGCATCCGCATGCGGCCGGCGAGCAACATGCCGAAGGCGACGGTGCCTTCGATCAGCAGGTCGCGCTGCCGGTCCACGGTGACGATGTGATAGCTGTCGTCGAGGATCAGCGTATCGACCAGACCGCCAAGGTGGCGCTGGAGATATTCGGTGTTGCGCAGGCTCGAAAGGTCGTCCTCGCGCGCCTGCACGATGAAGGCCGGAGCGTCGATCTGCGGCAGTTCCTTCTTGACGACATTCGCAAGCCGGTAAAGCTCGATCACGGCCTCGCCCGGCGTCGTCAGCACGCCGGCCAGCGTGGAATCGCCGGATTGCATGGCGGCAACGACAACGGCGCGG
Source organism: Hyphomicrobiaceae bacterium (assembly GCA_947472885.1). Classification (GTDB taxonomy): domain Bacteria; phylum Pseudomonadota; class Alphaproteobacteria; order Rhizobiales; family Xanthobacteraceae; genus CANJBX01. Next base: position 35,607 of record CANJBX010000014.1, on the reverse strand, counting down.
ATGGTCGGGTCCTTGATGCCGTAAGGCTCGGTCTCGACGAAATTGTAGAAGCGCCGCACGATCCAGCGGCCAAACGGCGTCTTCATGCCGAGGCTGAGCATGAAGCGGTACCACGGCATCGCCCAGCCGTCGTACCACAGCGTCGGCGCATAGAGCGCGAGGCCATGGACTTCATCGGGCCGCTTGGCGGCGAGGTGAAGCGCGAGTACCGCGCCCATCGAGAGGCCGCCGACAACGATGGTGTCGCAATCCTTGCGCAGCACTTCGAAGGATTCCTCGACGCTGGCGTACCAGTCTTCCCACTTCGTCTTGATGAGGTCTTCGGTGGAGCCGCAATGGCCAGCGAGCTGGCAGCAGTAGACCTTGAAGCCGTTGCGGGCGAGGCCCTTGGCGACGAGCTTGAATTCAATCGGCGTGCCGCCGAGGCCGTGCACCAGAAGAACGCCGGTGCGGCCCTGGCCGAGGATGAAACTTCTGTCGGTAATCGCCATGGCCTGCGTTCGCCCTGATTACTTCTTCATGACGCGGGTCATGAGTTGATCCATCAACACGAGGCCGAGGTCGATCTCTTCCTTCGTGATGGTGAGCGACGGCGCCAGCGTGATGACGTTCTTGTAGTAGCCGCCGATGTCGAGCACGAGGCCGTACTTGCGGCCTTTGTGTTCGAGGTCGCCCTTGAGGGCTTCGTCCACCATGCGGTCGACGATGGCCTTCGATGGCGTGAAGCTGTCGTGCGGCTCGCAGATTTCGGCGCGCAGCGCGAGGCCGAGGCCGTCCACATCGCCGATGATTTTGTGGCGGCGTTTGAGGTCTTCGAGGCCCTTGAGGAAGTAGGCGCCCTTTTTCATGATCGAAGCGGCAAAGCCGTCTTCGTGCATCAGCTTCATGGCTTCGAGGCCGACGGCGGTGCCGAGCGGATTGGACGCGAACGTCGAGTGCGTCGAGCCCGGCGGAAACACCTTCGGGTTGATGAGTTCTTCGCGCGCCCACACGCCCGACAGCGGGTTGAGGCCGTTGGTCAACGCCTTGCCGAATACGAGGATGTCCGGCTGCACGCCGAAGTGTTCAATCGACCACAGCTTGCCGGTGCGGAAGAAGCCCATCTGGATTTCATCGACGACCAGCAGGATGCCGTGGTCGTCGAGCACCTTCTTGAGCCCTTTAAAGAAGTTCATCGGCGGGATGACATAGCCGCCGGTGCCCTGGATCGGTTCGACATAGAACGCGGCGTATTCCGATTGTTTTGCCTTCGGGTCCCAGACGCCGTTGTATTCGCTCTCGAACAGGCGTGCGAACTGCGCCACGCACTGCTCGCCGTATTCTTCCTTGCTCATGCCCTTCGGGCCGCGGAAGTGATACGGGAACGGCAGGAACTGCGCGCGCTCGCCGAAATGGCCGTAGCGGCGGCGATAGCGGTACGACGAAGTGATCGCGGTCGCGCCGAGCGTGCGGCCGTGATAGCCGCCCTCGAAGGCGAACATCAGGCTCTTGCCGTTGCTGGCATTGCGCACGAGCTTGAGCGAGTCTTCCACCGCCTGCGAACCGCCGACGTTGAAATGCACGCGGCCCTTGCGGCCGAATTTGTTTTGCGCGTCCTTCGCGATCATGGTCGCGAGTTCGATCTTCTCGCGATGCAGGTACTGGCTCGCCACCTGCGGCAGCCGGTCGATCTGCTTCTTGAGCGCGTCGTTGAGGCGCTTGTTGGCGTAACCGAAGTTCACCGCCGAGTACCACATCTGCAAATCGAGGAACTCGCGTCCCTCGTTGCCATAGATGAACGAGCCTTCGCAACGGTCGAAGATCTTGGGCGGTTCGGAATAGTGGACGGTATCGCCGAACGAGCAGTATTCGGCTTCGAGCTTCAACAGCTCGGCGTCGTTCGTTGCGCTGCCGGAATCGGCTGCGAGTTTAAGTGTGGGGTGTGGCATCGACGGGTCCTCCTGCGTTGCTCGTCGCCGGATGGTGATGCGCAAGCGCATCGATCCAGTCTGCGAGCAGTGAAGTCGCGCCGGCGAAATTTCCGAACACGATGAAAGGAACGTCGTTGGCCTGACAATGCTCTGCGAGCGCGGATTTAGCCAGCACGAAGTCCGCTGTTTCCGAGGCGCAGAAATCCGAACGTCCGTCGCCGATCAAAATGCGCAGGGTGTCCGGTTCTTTGGTCAGGGCAAGGCACTTGCAGTTGCCGGCACCGGCTTCGCAGCCCGTGTTGGCATAGGGAAATTCGAGGGTCCAGCGGCTGTCGCCGACGTAGGTAAGTTTGTTGGCGAGGACCGGCACGTCAACTCCCATGCGCGCGAGCATGCGCTTGATCTGGCGGTCGAGGCCGTCGGAAACAACCGTGACGGGGATGCCCTTGCTGCGGCATAGCGCGACGAGTTCGGGGAACTGCGGGTCGAGCGGAACTTCCTCGCACAGCGCGTCGAGTTCTTCCGGGGTGGCGCGTACCAGTTCGATCTGCCGCTTCAGGCACTCGCGCGAGCCGATGTGGCCAGCGAGCCATTCGGCTTCGATCTTCTGCCACGACTTATCGGCGAACCGTTCGAGAACAACGTCGGTAGTGTCTTCCAGCGAAATAGTACCGTCGAAATCGACGAATACCCGAACCCGTGATGGCATGTGGGATAGACCCCTGAAGCACGAATACTGTGTATCAGGACAGCCCCCCAATTCCGGCGATCCCAATCCTAATTTCCCTTAAAGTGTCGGGGGTTGTCCCGTCAACCGGACAAGCCAGACGGTATTAATGCGGGCCGGAAGGGGGGCCCGGCGCTATTCATTACAGGACTGTAATCGTGGCTGTTTTTGCTGCCCCGCAGCCAGACCGGGCAGCCGCTGCCCGTTAAGGGGTCAAGGACAGGTCATATTCCCGGTGGGTGATGCAAGGATGCCACACCAAAAGGGCCGTAATCTGGACCTTTCGGGGCATTCTGGCGGGACGGATCGAGCGTGTTTCAGGCGTCGGGAATCACCCGTATCGGCTTGCCGTCGATGAAGGCGCGGATGTCCTCGACGATTTCCCGAAACTGCACGGTGTAGTTCTCCGCGCTGACGTAGCCGAGGTGCGGGGTCAGCACGACATTGTCGAGCTTGCGGAACGCATGGTCGCGCGGCAGCGGCTCGACATCGAACACATCGAGGCCGGCGCCGGCGATCTTCCTGGCGGTGAGCGTGGCGATCAGCGCCTGCTCATCGACGATGGGGCCGCGCGCCGTGTTGATGAGATAGGCGGTCGGTTTCATCAGGCCGAGTTCGTGTTCGCCGACCAGGCCGCGCGAACGGTCGCTCAGCACCAGATGAATCGTGAGGACGTCGGCCTGCCTGAACAGTTCGTCCTTGGTGACGAGTCGTGCGTCCCGCTTCTCCGCCGCTTCCGCCGTCAGGTTCTGGCTCCAGGCGATCACCTTCATGCCGAGCGCCTGCGCCACCTTGCCGACGCGTGAGCCGAGCTTGCCGAGGCCGAGGACGCCGAGCGTCTTGCCTTCGAGGTCGTGGCCGAGCGTGACCTGCCAGGGTTCGCCGGCCTTCATGCGCGCGTTTTCAAATCCGATGCGGCGCGTCAGTTCGAGCATCAGCCCGACCGCGATGCCTGCTGTCGCGTTGCCGAAGCCGCCGGTGCCGCAAACCGGAATGCCGCGCTCGGCACAGGCTTTCATGTCGATGGCGGCGTTGCGCATGCCGGTGGTGAGCAGGAGCTTGAGGTCGGGCAGGGACTCGATGACCTTGCGCGGAAAGCGCGTGCGCTCGCGCATGGCGCTGATGATATGGAAGCCTTGCAGCGCCTTGATTACCGCGGCTTCGTCGCCCAGCGGCTGGTCGAACACCGTGATGTCGAGGTCGCCTTTCACCGCCGACCAGTCGGCGAGCTTGAGTGCGACGTTCTGGTAGTCGTCAAGAATGGCGAGGCGGTGTTTCATACTTCAAACCTTTACTGAACTGAATGTAGCAAGGACTCTACCCTCGTCATGGCCGGACTTGTTCCGGCCATCTCGCTTAGGCGGGCACTGTGCGTCCCTTGTCGGGATCGCCGGGACAAGCCCGGCGATGACAGAATCCTTTTACTCCGCCTTCACATTCGCCGTGCGGATGACCTCGGCCCAGCGTTTGGCATCCGCCGCGATGAAAGCCCTGGCTTCCTCGGGCCGCATCAGCTCGGTCTGCATGTTGAGGGTGCGAAAGCGCGCCGCGATGTCATTCGATTTCAGGCTGTCGAGGATAGCGTCGCTCAACTTGTTGACGATGGCTGCCGGTGTCTTGGGTGGCGCCGTGATCGCATTCCAGGTGACGGAAATGAAATCCGCGATGCCCTTGTCGGCGAAGGTCGGGATCTCGTCCGCGCTGGCATAGTGCTGCGCCGCCGCGATGGCGAGGATGCGCACCTTGCCGGCGCGGTGCAGTTCAAGCCCGGTGGCGATTTCGGTGAACATCAGATCGACATGACCGGCGATCAGGTCCTTGAGCGCGGGCGCGGTTCCCTTGTACGGCACATGCACGAGCTTTGCGCCGGTGCGGCTCTGGAACAGTTCGGCGGTGAGGTGCGATGTCGTGCCGGTGCCCTGCGAGGCGTAGTTGAGCTTGCCGGGGTTTGCTTTGGTATAGGCGATGAATTCCTCGACGGTTTTGGCCGGGAAATCCGCGCGCACGGTCAGCGCATTCGGGATGGTGGACATGATCGCGACCGGCACGAACGCCGCCGGATCGTAATTGAGTTTCTTGTAGAGCAGCGCATTGACGGTCAGCGGCGAGGGCTGCGACGCCATCAGCGTGTAACCGTCCGGCTCCGCCGCAAATACCGCTTCCGCGCCGAAGTTGCCGGCCTGTCCGCCGCGGTTCTCGATGATGACCGGCTGGCCGAGCCGCTGGCGCATGCCTTCGGCCACGATCCGTGTGGCGGTATCGACGCCGCCGCCCGCAGGTACGGACACGATGACCTTGATCGGCTGGCTGGGGTAATTCGCCGGCTGGGCCTGAGCAAATGCGGGCAGGAAAGCGGCAGGGATAAGCAGGGCGGTGATGGCAAGCAGTGCATTTCGCATGGGGCGTTCCGGTCGGTGCGCGATATTCGCACCGCGCGAGACTACGCCGGGATGCCCTGCGGATACAGTGGGGATGCGCTGTGTCCGGCAGCTGCGTTCGGCGCGGCGCTCATGTGCTTTTCCCGCCATTTCGGGCCGGGGCCGCGCATGTAATGCCGCTCCGGCCGGTAGTTGCCGGACAGGTCGTGGATGAAGGTCCGCCAGGAAGCCGCAAGGCTTGCCCCAAGACCCACCTGAAGACCGGGTGGTTTTTCCATACTGGACACCATGACGCGCGATCCCGAATTTCCTGCGGCGCGTTGGCCGCCACCGCGCGTCGCCTTCTGGCGCGCCGGTAACTCACGGGACAGAGCCTGCGCCGCAGTCTTTAAAAGCGGGTTTCAAACGCGCCGCGCTCTGCATTCAGCGTTTCCGAAGGGTTACGAAGGCGCGCGCGCCTGCTTGCCGAATGCCCGGCGGGCCGCTACATCAACGTTCAAATTCCCCCCAAAATACGGGTCAAGGGCACCATGAACGGTCGTCAGTTCATCTACCACATGCGCGGTCTCAACAAGACCTATCCGGGCAACCGCAAGGTGCTGGAGAACATCAACCTGTCGTTCTACCCGGACGCCAAGATCGGCGTCCTCGGCGTCAACGGCTCCGGCAAGTCCACGCTGCTGCGCATCATGGCCGGCATTGACACCGATTATACCGGCGAGGGCTTCGTCGCCGAAGGCGCGCGCGTCGGCTATCTCCAGCAGGAGCCGCAGCTCGACGAGACCAAGTCGGTGCGCGAGAACGTGATGGATGGCGTCGCCGCCAAGAAGGCGCTGGTCGATCGCTACAACGAGATCGCGTCGAACTATTCCGACGAGACCGCCGACGAAATGGCGAAGCTGCAGGACATCATCGACGCCAAGAACCTGTGGGACCTCGACTCACAGGTCGATCTCGCCATGGACGCGCTGCGCTGCCCGGCCGACGACGCCGACATTGCAAAGCTCTCCGGCGGCGAGAAGCGCCGCGTCGCGCTGTGCCGGTTGCTGCTCGAACAGCCGGAACTCCTGCTGCTCGACGAGCCGACCAACCATCTCGACGCCGAGAGCGTGCACTGGCTCGAAGGCCATCTGCGCGACTATCCCGGCGCGATCCTGATCGTCACCCATGACCGCTACTTCCTCGACAACGTCACGAGCTGGATTCTCGAACTCGACCACGGCCGCGGCATTCCCTACGAGGGCAACTACTCGACCTGGCTGAAGCAGAAGCAGAAGCGCCTCGAGCAGGAAAGCCGCGAAGACGACGCCCACAAGCGCACCATCGCGCGCGAGTCCGAATGGATCGCAGCGTCGCCCAAGGCGCGTCAGGCAAAATCCAAGGCGCGCTATGAGCGTTACGAGGACCTGCTCAAACAGGCCAACGAGAAGACGCACAACGTCGCGCAGATCGTCATTCCGGTCGCCGAACGTCTCGGCCAGAACGTCGTCGACTTCGAAGGGCTCAACAAGGGCTTCGGCGACAACCTCTTGATCGAGAACCTGACGTTCAAGCTACCGCCGGGCGGCATCGTCGGCGTCATCGGGCCGAACGGCGCGGGCAAGACCACGCTGTTCCGCATGATTACCGGCCAGGACAAGCCCGACGCCGGCACCATCAAGGTCGGCGAGTCCGTGCATCTCGGCTACGTCGATCAGTCGCGCGATGCGCTCGACGGCAAGAAGAACGTCTGGGAGGAAATTTCCGACGGCAACGACCAGATCCTGCTCGGCAAGAAGGAAGTCAATTCGCGCGCCTATGTCTCGTCGTTCAACTTCAAGGGCGCCGACCAGCAGAAGAAGGTCGGCGCGCTGTCAGGCGGCGAAAGGAACCGCGTGCATCTCGCCAAGATGCTGCGCTCCGGCGCGAACCTGCTCCTCCTCGACGAACCGACCAACGATCTCGACGTCGATACGCTGCGCGCGCTCGAAGAGGCGCTGGAGGATTTCGCCGGCTGCGCCGTCATCATCAGCCATGACCGCTGGTTCCTTGACCGCATCGCGACGCATATCCTCGCCTTCGAGGGCGAGAGCCACGTCGAATGGTTCGAGGGCAACTTCCAGGATTACGAGGCCGACAAGATGCGCCGGTTGGGGACGGATAGCGCGATGCCGCACCGGATCAAGTATAAGAAGTTTTCGCGCTGACGCTGCGCGCTATAGCGCGCTGGCGAATGCGGCTTCTTTACCCTCCCCTGGAGGGGGAGGGTCGCTTGTCGGAGCGAAGCGCAGACAAGCGGGTGAGTGAACTTTGCAGAGGTAAGGCTCACCCCACCCCGTCTCGCATCTTCCTGTCAGGAAGACGCTCGCCGACCCTCCCCCTCCAGGGGAGGGTGAGACCATTGTCGTGTCTGGATTTCGCTTCAAAACTATCGTCTGCGGCAGCGTTATGTGCTAAGTTATTTCCATGACCGAGACTGAAAACCTCGTGCTTGAACACCTCCGCCATATCCGCGGTGCGGTCGATGGCTTGCGTGAAGATATGCGCGAAGTGAAGCAGCGTGTCGGCGCTCTCGAAACCGGATTTGCCCAGGTCACCGTGCGCCTCGCGGAAATGTCGAACCGCATTGATCGCCTGTCGGATCGTGTCGAGCGCATCGAGAGCCGGCTTGAATTGGCTGAGGTCTAAATTCTGAAACTTTTTATTACGTTATGGCCGGGCTTGTCCCGGCCATCCACGCCTTGCTTCGTTGCTGTCAGCACCAAGAAAGACGTGGATGCCCGGCACAAGGCCGGGCATGACGAATTCTGAGGCTACTTCTTGATCATGCGCAGAATAAGACTTGGGGTTATTGGAATCGCCGTTTTCTGAAAGCGGCTATATCTGCGCGCGTCAACTTGAACCACTCACCATTTGCGCGACGGTCTGCAAATCGATTGTGCCAGTATGCTTCGATGCCAGCGGGATTGTCTGTGCGGATGTGGTGGACCAATTCTGCTTTGTCTGGCAATGCGATTCTAATTTCTTTCACTCGACGTTCAATTTGGTCGCTTCTACCAATTTTATAATGCGCTCCAGATTTTATTAAATAGACGGAGCCTTCGACTAAGCCGTTCGTATTTTTGGAGGCCGCGTCTACAATTTTCGGAAGTAGTGCCGCAATGTGCGTGTGATCTGTTTTTGTATTCAGCCAATCGCGAAAGTCCTTAATGATTCCGTGTCGTCTCTCCTGTGACCCGAACAATACCCTGTCTGAGGGAGAGTTTGGTTTGCTGCGGCGAAACAATTGATACTCGGCTTTCGTGGGAAATTTACCGAAATGATTGACGGCTTCGACGAGCGCACGAAAAATGGCTTCATCGGCTGTTTTTGACTGAAGGCTATTTGCCGAGAAACCGGCTTCTTTGAGGGCGTCACCCCAGCGCGCCCAGTAAATCCCATGCCAATTTGATTCTTTAATTCCTGTCTCGTTCTCAAATTTCCTTGCTCCGGGAGGCTTTCCGCCATCCGCTTCAGTAATTTTTTTAATGTCGCGAATAATGTCTTCGCGTGTCATCGCTACCCCACCTTCTCTGCCAGCCACACCTTGATCAAATCCTGATACGGAACATCGCACTTGTTGGCTTTGACCTTGATCCGGTCGAGCATCCATAGCGGCAATCGCAACGAGATCGTCGTCGTTGACAGCTTGAGGTTGGGGAAGGTCGCGCGCTGCGCCTTGCTCAAATCGACATAGGGCGCCGTGTCGTGCGTTTCCCAGAACTTGCGTTCTTCGGCCTCGCTTTTGAACTTCGGGATGGGCTTGAGCTTCTTTTTCTTCAATGTCCGCTCCTGAAACAATGGCGCGTTTTCTCTACCTCTCGCGGCAGCATACAGAACGTCAAAACTGGCTCAATACCGCCTCTTGACAAATATCCTATCTATCTCTATATTCCTATTATCCTCTCCAAGAGGGGCGTTCTCGTGAGACGCTCTGAGAGCGGGGGAGGATGCGGCGCTTGCGCGTGCAGCTCGTAACCGCGCGCCCGAGAGGCTTCGGGACCCGACCGGGAAGCACTACGACTTCTCTGCAGGGAGCCTGCTGGACTGGGACAGGTTGAAGCCGGGTCACGCCCGTCAGGACCGAGTCGCAGGAAGCGCGGACCTGGGGCCTGCAAGGCAGCTTCCATGCAGCCTTCGCAAAACCGCTGAAAATAGCCCACCGAAGCGCGCTGCTTGCGCGCGAAGGCGGGTGGAGCGCCGGAAGGCGCGGCGATCCTGACAACAGGATCGCCCACATAACGACTGGTTGCGCCTGCCGGCGCTCCAAGCCCCTCGAACGCCGCGCCGCTCGCGCGAGAACGCTGTTCGAGGCATTCACCCCAACACCTCGGACGCCGGAACACCGCGCCGCGAGAAGGAGAACCCATGTCTAAATCCCATTTGCCTAAATCCCATTTGTCTAATTCACATTCGCCTAAATCACGTCTGCCTAAATCATCGACGCCCAAATCACGCCGCGCATCGCCCAAGCCTTCGCAACCCGAAACGCCGCCGTTTTCGGCGCAGGAACTCGCCGCCACCTGGTTTTGTTTTTACGACCTGTGCAAGCACCGCGCCTGCCGCCGTGCTGCGCGATGCAGCGGCGGGCAGGCGCCGCCGTGCTTCAGGGCGTTCTGGCCGCTGATCGAGGAGCGCGAGAAGGTGAAGTTCCGCACCATCCTGAAAGTGCGCGCCGACGGCGCGAGCGCGAGCGACGCCATGGCGGCGGGCGATGCCGCTGCCGCCGATTACGAAAAGATGATGGGGCCGGAAGCGCCTGCGCAATCTTCGCCGGCGCAAGCGCAAGCCGCAGCGGAAGTTCCAATGCCCGCACGAGACCATGCGCCATCGCGGCCCGCCGCGCGCGTGCGGTCGCTGTGAAACCGCTATGCGGCATAATGCGCTGCGTCCTTGAGCAACGCGCCGGCGAAACAAATATAGTGGCCTTCGCGGCCACACTTGATTCGCGCGCCGCCACCGGAGATTCACCATGACGACCCCCGATCCCGCGACGCCGAAACCCGATCCCGTTGCGCGGGCGCTGCAGCCGTTGCCGGCCATCATCTTCGGTTCGCGCTGGCTGCAGCTGCCGCTTTACCTCGGCCTGATCGTTGCGCAGGGCGTCTATGTCATCCTGTTCCTCAAGGAACTCTGGCACCTCGTGCTGCACGCGTTCACCTTCAGCGAACAGCAGATCATGCTGGTCGTCCTCGGTCTGATCGACGTGGTGATGATCTCGAACCTGCTCATCATGGTGATCGTCGGCGGCTATGAGACCTTCGTGTCGCGGCTGCAGCTTGAAAATCATCCCGACCAGCCGGAGTGGTTGTCCCACGTCAACGCCTCAGTGCTGAAGATCAAGCTCGCCATGGCGATCATCGGCATTTCCTCGATCCACCTCTTGCGCACGTTCATCGAGGCCGGCGCGCTCGGTGGTGCCGCCAAGGCAGGCGGCTACACCGAAACCGGCGTGATGTGGCAGACCATCATCCACACGGTATTCGTGCTGTCGGCGCTTGGCATCGCGGCGGTCGAGCGGATGGGCGTTTCGGCGGAAGCCAAAAGCCACTAGCGGGGCAGTACCCGGCGGTCGCCGGGTGGCGTATAGTGGGGGCGAATAATCAATGTGCCGGAGGATACGCCCATGAACGAACGTCTGGCGATTTCACGGATCGGCGGCGTGGCGCTCGGCCGCGCGGTTTCCGACGCCGAACACAAGCTGCGTGTCGATCTCGCGGCGGCGTTCCGGGTCGCGCATCATCTCGGCTGGAACTATGACACGCTCAACCACATCACGCTCCGCATTCCCGGCGCCAATGCGCTCTTGATGAATCCGGCGGGCCTCGGCTGGGACGAGATCACGGCGTCGTCGCTGGCGGCGATTGATTTTGACGGTAATATTCTCAGCCATGCCGGGCTCAAGCTCGCGCCGGCCGGTTACAATTTTCATTCCGGCATTCTGAAAGCCCGGCCCGATCTCAACTGCGTGTTCCACATCCATGAGCCGGCCGGCGTTGTCATCAGCGCGACCGGCGGCGAATTGCCGGCGATCAGCCAGGGCGGCTGCCGCCTGCACAACGAAGTCGGCATGCACGATTTCGAGGGTCTGGCGAGCGTGTCCGATGAAGTGCCGCGCATCATCGCGGACCTTGGGCAGAAACACACGCTCATCATGCTCAACCATGGCCTCTTGAGTGTCGGCGCGTCGCTCGGCGAAGCCTTTGGCTGGATGCGCACGCTGACCGACGAATGCCGTCTGGTCGAACGCGCGCTGGCGACCGGGCGGAAAATTCGTCCGATCCCGGAAGCGGTCCAGATCACGACCAAGGCGCAGATGGGCGGCGGGCGGCCCGGTCCGCGTGACGATCACAGCTGGCAATACTGGCTGCGCCTCGCCGAACGCCTCGACCCGTCGTTCACGTCGTAATGCAGGGACAGGCTGCCAGACATATTGTTGCTGGTGTGTGGATGGTCTGCTGCGTGACGATGCTGGCCGCCCCCGCGCGCGCCGCCGATGCGGCGTTTTTAAAATTTCTTTCCGAAGTCTGGCCGGAAGCGGAAAAGCTCGGCGTCTCGCGGCAGGTGTTCGACACGGCGATTGCGAAACTCGAACCGGATATGTCGCTGCCCGATCTCGTCGTGCCGGGCAGGCCGCAGGCGCCGTCGCGCGGACAAGCCGAATTCGTGCAGACGCCTGCGGAATATCTGCGCGAAAACACGTTCGATCTTCTGGCCGGGCAGGGCCGCAAGCTGCTGGCGCAGCATCGCGCCACGCTGGATGAAATCGAAAAGCAGTTCGGCGTGCCGGGTCCGATCATTCTTGCGATCTGGGGCCGCGAAACCGCGTTCGGGACTTACAAGCTGGGAAACGACGCCATCCGCGTGCTGGCGACGCAGGCTTACACCGGCCGCCGCGCGGAGTTTTTCCGCAACCAGTTCTTGTATGCGCTGAAGATGCTGGAGAACGGCGTGCCGCGCGCGCGCCTGCGCTCGTCATGGGGCGGCGCGATGGGGCTGGTGCAACTGCTGCCGGCCGAATTTTATACCTTCGGCACCGATCTCGACGGCGACGGCAAGGTCGATATCTGGAATTCGATTCCCGATGCGCTGGCCTCGGCGGCAAAGCAACTGGTCGATAAGGGCTGGGAGCGCGGCAACCGCTGGGCGGTGGAAGTGCGCGCGCCGGCATCGGTCGATTGCACGACGGGTGTGCCGGAGCAGACGCAGACCGTCGAAGCCTGGCTCAACGCGGGTTTCAAGCCGGCCTACAATCGCACCCTGACGGTGTCAGAGCTGGCGCAACCCGCGTCGTTGCTGCAGCCCGCGGGCATCTACGGCCCGTCGTTCCTGACCTCGAAGAACTATTACGTCATCAAGGAATACAATACGTCCGATCTCTACGTACTTTTCGTCGGCCACCTCGCCGACCGCATCGCCGACACGCGGCCGTTTGAGACGCCGTGGAGCAATGTGGTGCAGCTCAAGACCGCTGATGTCGAGCGGATGCAGGCGCGACTGACCGAACTCAGGCTCTATGGCGAGAAAATCGACGGCAAGGCCGGCATGAAAACGCGCGCGGCGCTTGGTCACTACCAGAAGGCCAACAACCTCAAGCTCGATTGCTGGCCGACGGCTGCTGTGCTGGCGCACATGCGGCGCGGGCAATGACGCCTGTGCCCCTTATCCTCAGCCCTGCCGCGAATTGCGCTGGCCGACGGCGTTGAAGCGCGCCTTCTGCGCATCGCTCAGGCCGCTGTAGAATTCCGCCAGCGGCTTGCGCACACTGTTCACGGCGTCAAGCATCGCATCCAGCCGGGCGTCGATGGCGGCGAGCCGCTCGGACGGCGTTGCGGGCTGGCTCGTCGGGCAGGCCGACTTGAGATTTGCCGCGGCCTGTTCGGTCGCCTGACGCAACGCATCGAGCTGGAGAGATTGCGCCTCGGTCGGCTTTACCAGGCGCTCGATCTGCGCCTCCGGCCATTGCGCCGCAGCCGACATGCCGCACGACTGCGCGATGCCGCCCGGCCTGCGGCCCTGCTTGTCCTGCCTGGCCTGGTCGCGGTCGCCGATGGCGTTGAAGCGCGCCTTTTGCTCATCGCCGAGCATGGTGTAGAAATGGACGAGCGGCGTGCGCACGGTCGAGACGGCTTCGATCATCGCTTCGATGCGCTGCTTCATGTTGTCGAGCCGGCCGGTTGCGGTCAGCGCGATGTCGGAGGGGCATGATGCCTTGACGATCTGCGCGGCCTTCACCGACGCATTGCCGAGTTCGTCGAGCGCCGCGCGCTGCTGGTCGGTCGGACTGATTGCATTCTGGATGTCATCGACCGGCACGCCGGCGACATCGCGCGAATCGTCGCCGCACAGTGGCTCCAGCTGGCGGATGGCGGCGGTGGTTTCGCTCGCGCCCGCGGGCGGCGCCGAGGCGTAGCGGCGTTCACCCGGCGGAGCTTGCGTCGTCAGCAGGTCGTCATAACCATAGGGATTGAACAGGCCGGCATAGATGTCGCCATAGCCGTAGTCCCAGAACGAGTCGTCGGCGTAGCTGTACGGCAGGAACACGTCGGCGAAGATGCTGTCATAGGCGTAGGGCCAATACATCGGGCCATACCAGCCGTAGGCAAAGCGGTTGCGGCGGCGCCAGTCGTTATGCCAGTTCGCGTGCGCCGCATGACGTGCGGCAAATGCTGCGCCGACGGCAAGTGCCGCTCCCGGTGCCGCACGGCGTGCAAATGCAGCAGCGCCGCCGTTGCGGCTGGCGTTGAGTAGGTCCTGACGGGCTTGGCGCGCCTGAATGCGATCCTGAATTCGCGCTGCGCGAGTCTCTGTGCGCGCTGCGCTTGCGTTGGCGCGCACCGCCGCGCGGTACGATCGCACGTTGCGGAAATCCGACCGCGAGATATTCGGGCGTGTCGAACGCTCAACTGAACGGATGGCAGCAGACGGCTGCGTGAATCCCGGCTGCCCGTTGCGTCCGCGCGCGAAATCCGGCTGGCCGGCGGCGGGCCGCACGATATTGGGAGCGGGACGAGCGAAGTCCGGTCTTGCGAAGTTGCGCTGCGCCGCGCCGGGCGGTGGCCCGCTGGGTCTCACAACATTAGGCCGGGCGAAATTTCTCGGCGCTTGCGGTGCGGGACGCGCCATGGCGGGCGGTGCCGGACGCGGTGCTGCTGCACGCGGTGGCGGAGCAGGGCGGGCGGCAGGAGCGGCTGCCGGTGCGCCACCCTTCTTCTGTGGCGGCGCGGCGTCCGCAATGCCCGCGCAGGACATCGCGACAATCGAGACAAGTGCAACAGTCCGAACCAACGCTGACATGACCGCCTCCCGGCGTGTTGTTCGTGCGCAGCAAATATCAACCGCATCTGTCATCTATCGTTCCGCGCATGAACGCCGATTGAACGCGGCGCTGTATCAGCGTTCATCTCGCGATGCCGCCAGCCGTCAACAACGACATGACTAAAATTTAACGCGCGGGAATCCGGCGATCGTTGCTTACGAAATAAAACAAGCCGCCCTGCCGGTGCGGCAGGGCGGCTTGAATTTGTGAAACCCGTTTCTGTTCAGGTCAGGCGTGGACTAGCCGCAAACGCGAACGCGGCGAATGCGCCAGCCATACCCGTCCCAGACGCGCTGGCGCTGCCAGTAGCATAGCGGGCCGTAGGCATAGGCGGGGCCACCGCCATAGTAGCCATAGCCAGGACCGTAGCCATAACCGCGATTGGAGCCAGCGATAATCGCGCCGACAGCAAGGCCGCCAATGACGCCGGCTGCAACGCCGCCACCGCCACGCCAGCGGGCTTCGGCCTGGTTCGGGACACTCACTGCCGCGATGGCAACTGCGGCAGTGGCTGCGAGTACCGTAAGAATCTTTCTCATTGCTCTTCTCCACAAATGCATCGCCGTGATTAACGCCGACGTTGGGATTAAGTTTCATCTTATCGGGCTGAACAACATCTGAACGGAACGAACACCAAGCTGCCATATTTGGCCGGAAATGCCCGGTTTTGGCAGGCTTCCATGCCTGCCGCAGCGGCGAAAACCACGTTTTCGGGACACGGCTAACCCACGGTAACCCGTTGACTTAAATTCGAATTAACCCGGAAAGGATATGTTTTCAGGTGCCGCGAAGCCGCGGGTCGAGGGCCGGTTGATGTTGTGTTGCGACGCCACGCACCTGTTGAAAACTATCGCGCCCCCGGCGTGTTCCATGCCTGTCAAGGAAAGCGCGCCCTAGCCGTCCGGTCGCGTTCGCGCGAACCCGAACAATACGGCGCGAATGCCATCATGAAAAATCTCACCCGCTCGATCCTGATGGTGGCGTCGCTTGCGACGGTGCTGATCGCCATCACGGTGCCCGCCGTGTTCTCGCTCTACGGGCTTGGCAAGGTGCAGGAGGCGGTCGCGGCGATCCAGCAGCGTCATGAGCGCGTTGCCGCTACGCGCGTGCTGCTCGAGGAATTCGGCGACATCCAATCGAACTATCTTGCGTTGATGCTCAACATCAATCCCGCCTCGCGTGGCGAGATCAATGAAAAAGCGCGCCGGATGACGCGCTTTCATTCCGTACTCGACCGCGTAATGACCGTTTCCACGGAGTTCGTTTCAGCGGAAAAACAGGTTGCGTTGTGGGAGGCGGCGACGACGATCACGCAGTCGTGGCAGGAAATCACCAACATGAACCTGCCGACGCTCAATGACGACGAGCGCGTGTATTATTTCCTGAAGGTGACGGACGGAATTAAGCGCATCCAGGTCATCGTCGATGAAATCGACGCCGCGCTTGCGAAGGACAATCGCTCCTATATCGCCTCCACCATCGCGCGGGTCGATACCGCCTCCGTGATGATGATCGTGATTATGGCTGGTGTGCTGATCATCGGCATATCGGCGTCGGGTCTCATCATGTTGATGATCCGCGATACACGAAAGGCCGAGCGCGATGTGCGCGACAGCGAAGGCAAGCTCGCGGCGCAGAACCGGATTTTCAAGGACGCGCTCGAAAACATGCGGCACGGCATTTCGATGTACGACGCCGACTACAATCTCGATGTCATGAATCGCCGTTACCTCGAAATATACGGGTTCAGCGAGGAGGACATATATCAGGGCCTCAACGTCGACCAACTCAAGAAGGTCAGGCTCGCGAGCGGCTATCCGATGTATTCGGAGGACGGTCAGAAAGTCTCCGACGTGTTCAAGACGACGCGCAACGCCGACGGCAGCGTGCCGGAAAGCAATGTCGAGCTTGAGCGGGACATTATCGTCAACGGCCGTTACATCCGCATTACCCGCACGCCGCGCGTCGGCGGCGGCTGGGTTGTGATGCATGCCGATATCACGGACCGGCGTCTTGCGCTTATGAAGCTTGAGACGCGCGAGCGCGAATTGACGCTGCAAACCCAGCGATTCAGGGATCTTGTTGAAGGCAGTCCGCATGGCATGTCGATGTTCGATGCCGATAGCCGGCTGGTCGTTTGCAACCAGAATTACATCGATCTTTACGGACTCGGCGGACTGGATCTGCGTCCGGGCACGCTGTACGAGGACATCACCAACGGTATGTTCGACCGCATGCTGTTCCAGGATCACTCACCCGAAGCGCGCGCGGCCTTCATGAAGGTGATGCTGATGACGCAGCCTGTCGACCGGATATTTGAATTCGGCGATGGGCGGTCAATTCATGTGTCTTGCGTTCCGCGCCCGTCCGGCGGCTGGGTGGCGGTCCACGAAGATGTCACCGAGCGCCTGCAGGTCGAGCGCGAACTGCACGCCAGCAAGACAACGCTGGCGCTTCAGAACGAGCAGTTCATCGATGCGCTGGAGAACATGGGTCAGGGCCTGTCGATGTACGACCACGACAACAAGCTGCTCGTGTGCAACCAGCAGTTCCTGGACTACTACGGCTTCGATTCGGAGTTTGCCTCTTTCGGAAGGCCGTTGCGCGACATCGCGGGGCGGCTGCTCAGCACCGTGTTGATCGGCGCCGATGTCGATCAATACGTCGCGCAATACTACGCCCCCGTCGAGGAGCGTAAAACCTTCTATTTGCTCCGCACGCTGAAGGGCGGCCGTATCGTTCAGGTTTCAAACCATCTGCGTCCTGAAGGCGGTTGGGTCATCATCCATGACGATGTCACCGAACGCGAGCGGGCGCGTCACGAACTCGAACGCAGCGAAAGCGCACAGCGCCAGCAGATCGAGACATTCAAGGATGCGCTCGACAACATGGGCTATGGCCTCTGTGTGTTCGATGTGAAGGGGCATTTGCTTGTCTGCAACAAGCAGTTTCTTGACATGACGATGCTGGATGAAGACGACCTTTGGCCGGATATCACCGCGCGGGAAATCATCGACATCCGCAAGATCAAGGGGACGTTCAAGATATCGAGCGACGAGTTCTTCGCTGAACATCGCGAGGAGATGCGGACCGACGCTTACTTTGAGCATGTCCAGACCACATCGACGGGCAGGGTGATCGTCGCATCGTTCTATCCGCGCGCGGTCGGCGGGCGCGTGGTGCTCTATCGCGACATCACGGAAGCATTGCAGGCTGAGGAAGAAGTGCGCCATGCCGCCGAGGAAGCCGAAAAACTGCGCCAGCAGGAACAGGCGGCCGTCGCCGCCAATCAGGCGAAGTCGGCGTTCCTCGCCATGATGAGCCATGAAATCCGCACGCCGATGAATGCCGTCATCGGGCTTTCGTCTGCCTTGCTCAGCTCCAACCTCGATGCCGAGCAGCATCGCGTCGTCGATACGATTCACGAATCGAGCAACAGCCTGCTGCGCCTGCTCAACGATATTCTCGATATTTCCAAGCTCGACGCCGGCAAGGTTGAATTCGAGGCTGCGCCATTCGCACCGGCGGCGTTGCTTGACCATGTGGTGAGCGTCGTCGAGGCCAAGGCGCTGGAAAAGGGCCTGTCGATCCGCACGTCTGCGGATGGCGACCTTCCCGCCGTGCTGGTCGGCGACCAGACGCGTATCCGCCAGGTGCTGCTGAACCTGATGACCAACGCCATCAAGTTTACCGAAAGCGGCTTTGTCGGGATCAAGACGTCGTGCACTGCCCGGACAGCGCAACACGCGACCATCGAATGCACCATCAGCGACACCGGCATCGGCATCGCGGCGGATCAGGTCAACCGGCTGTTCAGTGAGTTCTCGCAGGCGGATTCATCCATCACGCGCCGTTTCGGGGGCACCGGCCTCGGTCTTGCGATCAGCAAGCGCATCATCGAGCAGATGGGCGGCAAGATCCGCGTCGAGTCGGTAATGGGTGAGGGGACTAATTTCATCGTCACGCTGACATTGCCGGTCGCGGATGCCAGCGCGCTCGGCATCAATCAGGCGCGCGCGACCACGGACGAGTTCATCGGCATGCTCGCGCGCGCGGCGCGGCCGTTGCAGATATTGCTTGCCGAAGACAATCCGACCAACCAGCTGGTGTTCACCAAGCTGATGGAAGGTTGCAATGTCTATATCGTGGTTGCGGAGACCGGGCGGCAGGCGCTGGAGCAGGCGCAGCATCGCACGTTCGATGTCGTGTTCATGGACATGCGGATGCCGGAAATGGATGGCCTTGATGCCTCCCGTGCGATCCGTGCGCTCGGCGGCACGTGGGCGGACATTCCGATCATCGCGCTCACCGCCAATGCGTTTGCGGACGACATCCGCGCCTGCCGCGAAGCCGGCATGGACGAATTTCTCTCCAAGCCGATCCGCAAGCAGACCCTGATCGAGACGCTGGTGCACATGTTGCACGATCATTCGCTGGTCGCGGACATGCCGGCGATTGCGGATGAGAATGCCGCGCTTGCGGCGCTTCCGGTCACGCCACCGGCGGAAGTTGCGATGACAGATGTTGCGCCAATCCTCGACCGCGCCGCGTTTGACATACTGGTGGAAGAAATCGATGCCGTTGGCGTGCGGATGGCGCTCGACGTGTTTGTCCCGGAAACGGTGCGGCGTCTGGCGCGTCTCCGGCAGCTCTCATGCGTGCATGACCGCCAGAAAATTCGCGACGAGGCGCATACGCTCAAGGGCTCGGCGGGCACTTTTGCGCTGCGTCAGGTGCAGGAACTCGCCCGCACGCTTGAACTCGCGGCACCGACGGTTGATGCGGAGACATACCAGGACTTGCTCGACCGGCTCGAAGCCTGCTTCGCTGTGGCGCAGGTGGAAGTCGAAGTTGCGCAAATGCAGGCGCAAGCGGCGGAGACCTGATCGACGGCCGCCCGCGAGCTATTAGCTATTGCCGGGGAGCGCACTGCGGTGCGCCCGGCATCAGTTTGAAAGCTGAATATGTGGCCGGATCAGATCTTGGCTGCGGCGGAAAGTGCGCCGAGCTTGGCGCGCAACGCGATCAGATCGACCGGCTTGGGTGCCTCGATCACGTTAAGCTGAAGTTCTCTCGCCATTCGCAAGGTTTCTTCGCGAATGGCCGCCGCTGCGCCGCTGATGACGATCAGCAGGGCGTTGCTGTTATGCGTCGCGATGCTGGTCAAGACCTGCGCGCCGCTCTCGCCGCCAAGCGACAAGTCCAGCGAGATGCAATTGAACTTGTGCTGGCTGATTTTCTGGGTCGCGTCTTCAACGGAACCGGCGGTCGTGAGCACATAGCCGGCTTTTTCGCCGACCTTGCCGAGTACCATGCGGTGAACCGGATCGTCGTCGATGACGAGCAGCGACAGTGGATCCAGACGCTTGGCGGCGGGTGCCGCAGCGCCTGAATTCGATATCGGGATGATGCTTGGTCGAAACGTCATTCCAGTCTCCTGGCCGCCCCGGCGGCTGCACGCCACCGTAGAACATTCGGACTTTGACCCCGCGGTGCTTGATAACCATTTAATTGGTGAGGTGGCGTAGGCAAGAAATTGGCTGCTTTTGTCCGATTTTTCTCAATTTTTTTGGATTTTCGCGAACTTTTGGCGATTTTGACCGCAAAAATCTCGAAAATTCGGCTTTTGCACACAATTTGCTCAAAAACGGCTTCCGTGGGTAAGGTGGTTTTGGTTGCGGGCCACTGGAAGTCCTCCAAGTGTCTGGTATAATTATGCCAGTGTTCACGAAAGGACGCGGCATGAAGCCCGCCTGGTTGCGCGCTGTTCCACTTTGCGTCGTGATGCTGCTCGCGATTGCGTTCGACGCAAAAGCCGAGAAGCGCGTCGCGTTGGTCATCGGGAACTCCGACTACAAGAACGTCTCGCGGCTGCCCAATCCCGGCAACGATGCGACGGCGATTGCAAAGCTTTTCAAGGATGCCGGCTTCGATGTCATCGAAAGCAAGCGCGATCTGAATATCGCGGATATGCGCCGCGCCGTTCGCGATTTTACGAATGCGTCGCGCGATGCCGACATCGGCGTGGTGTATTACGCCGGCCACGGCATCGAGGTTGACGGCATCAATTATCTCATTCCGGTCGATGCTGCGCTGGAGAACGACGTCGATATTGAAGATGAAACGCTTTCGCTCGACCGCTTTCTCAAAGTGCTTGAGCCGGTGAAACGTCTCCGCGTTGTCATTCTCGATGCGTGCCGTGACAATCCTTTTGCCAAAACCATGAAGCGGTCGGTTGGTTCGCGCGCGGTGAGCCGCGGTCTTGCCAAGGTTGAGCCGCAGTCGTCCGACACGCTCATTGCTTTCGCCGCGAAGGCGGGTTCGACCGCGTCGGATGGCGACGGCTCGAACAGCCCGTTCGCCAAGGCCATCATCAAGAATATCGCCGTGCCCGGTGTCGATTTGCGTATCGCCTTCGGGCGCGTGCGTGACGAAGTTTTGAAGGCAACGAACTCCAAGCAGGAGCCGTACGTCTATGGTTCGCTTGGCGGAACGGAACTTTCGCTGGTGCCGGCGCCGGCGGCGAAAGCCGTGGCTGCGTTGGCAACTGCACCTGCGCCAGCTGTTGATGGCAATGCCGAAGCGCGTCGCGATTACGAATTCGTCGAGCGCGTCGGGACGGTTCAGGCCTGGGATGCGTTCCTTACCGTCCACAGCACCGGAATGTATGCCAATCTGGCGCGCGCGAATCGTGCCAAGATTGCGGCTGCCGATGCCGTCAAGGCGGCGGAAGCCGACATGGCTGTGAAGGCGGAAGCTGCGAAGGCCGCAAGTACTGCCAAGGCTGCGGAGGCCGCCAAGGCCGCCGAGGCCAAGGCTGCTCAGCAGCTTGAAGCTGCGAAAGCGGCGGAGGCAGCAAAAGCCGAAGCCGCCAAGGTCGCGGACGCGAAAGCTGCTGAAGCAAAGGCAAAGGCTACTGAAGCGAAAGCGGCAGAGCAGACAAAGCTTGCAGCCTTGACCCCGCCGACGGCCGATACCGCAAAGCCCGCCGCGCCTGCCGGTACCGCGATTGGCGAGGTCGTGCGGTCGCTGCAGACGGAATTGCGCCGGGTTGGTTGCTTCGCCACGTCGGCCGACGGCGACTGGAATGCGGTTTCGCGGCGTGCGCTGGAAAATTTCAACAAGTATTCGGGCATGAAGCTTGATGCGAAGGTGGCGAGCCTCGATGCGCTCGATGCCGTGAAGCAGAAATCGTCCCGGATCTGTCCGCTGCAATGCGACAGCGGCTTCAAGGCTGACGGCGAACGCTGTGTTGCCATCGTCTGCCCGGACGGTACTGAACTCAACGATGACAACGAATGCGAGAAGCCAAAGGCAAAGACGGCAGCGCGTCCGGCGGCACCGAAGGCCGCGGCTGCAGCGCCGGCAGCGTCCAAGTCGGCATCGTCGGCGGGGTCGGGGCAGATCATCTGTGGTCCCGGCGGCTGCCGGCAGGTCAAGGCCGGCTGTTCCATCGGCAGCGCATCCAACCACGCGAACACGCGCTACTTTGAAGTCTGCAAGTAAGCGCGGCGCGAATTCCCCAGGCATTATTCTCTGAGGGTGGTCGATCTGCGGGGGCACCTGCTGGACCGCAAGGCGTGGCGCACTAAGCTGACGCCGATTCGAATCGAGTCGTATCGGCAGGGACCTCATGCGCATTGGCATCATGGCGGCGGGCGCCGTCGGCGGTTATCTCGGTGCGCGGCTGGTGCAGGCGGGCCACGACGTCGTGTTTTTCGCACGCGGCGCGCATCTCAAGGCGCTGCGCGACAACGGCCTCAAGGTTGTGAGCCCACAGGGCGATGCGCTCATCAAGCCGGTGACGGCAACCGATGATCCCGGGACCGTCGCGCCGGTCGAGATCGTGCTGTTCGCCGTCAAGCTGTGGGATACCGAACGCGCCGGCGAACAGATCAGGCCGATCGTCAATGCGAATACGCGCGTCATCACGTTGCAGAACGGCGTCGACAGTGTCGAGCGGCTTGCGCCGATCCTGGGCGCGGACTGCGTGGCCGGCGGCACGGCATTGATTGCCACGGTGATCCAGGAGCCGGGCGTCATCCTGCATTCGAGCAAGTTCGCGCAGGTGCGCTGCGGGCGCATCGACGGCAAGCCGGATGCAGCGCTGTCGGCATTTGTCGCGGCGGCGAAAGCGGCCGGCATCGACATCACGCAATCGGACAACATGCAGCGTGACCGCTGGGAGAAGTTCGTGTTCCTGATCGGTATGTCCGGCGCGACCGCGCTGACGCGCATGCCGATTGGTGCGATCCTCGCCGATCCCGACACACGCGCATTGTTCCGCAATATTCTGGATGAAGTTGCCGCAGTCGGCCACGCGGCGGGTGCGGGTCTCGCGCCGGACTTCGCGGAGAATCGTTTCAACTACGCGCTGACGGTGCCTTACGGCATGAAGGCATCGATGCTGCACGATCTCGAGCGCGGCAATCGTCTCGAACTCGACTGGCTCGCCAGCCATGTCGTGGAACTGGGACGCAAGCTGGGCGTTAAGACCCCGGCGAATACCGCCGTCTACACGGCGTTGAAGCTGTTGCGCACGGGAAAGCCTGCGTAACGCTGCGATTAATAACCAACATGCTTGTAAAAATTGCACGGCGAAAAGGCCGCGCAATGGCGGGAAAGTCGTCCCCATGCGGTGCATTTTGCGCAAATCACGCGAATTTCGCATTCGTCCCGCGCATTCACTCCATGCGTTCATGATGAACGGGAGGGCGTTCCCGAATCGTCACATTGTGGACACAAAAACCGTCAAAAAACGCTCATCCCATACAAACGAGGTCTGCCCATGATTCGCGCTGCTATGGCTGTTGCCGTTGTCTCACTCGCAACGATGCACGCCGCCCCTGCGATGGCAGGCCCCTACGATTCGATGATCTCCACCCATGCCGCCGCCAATGGCGTGCCGGAGTCGCTGGTCCGCCGCGTCATCGTGCGCGAGAGCCGTTACCGTCCGGGCGTTGTCAGCAAGGGCAACTACGGCATGATGCAGATCAAGCCGGCGACCGCGCGCAGCATGGGATACGCTGGCAGCCCGCAGGGCCTGCTCGATGCCAACACCAATCTCACCTATGCCGTGAAGTATCTCGCCGGCGCCTATCGCGCCGCCAAGGGCAACCACGATCTCGCCGTACGTTATTATGCAGGCGGCTATTACTACGCCGCCAAGGCGCAGGGCTGGAACGCCAATGCGCCGGCCGCTTCCGCTGTGCGCCCGGCGCCGATTGGTGCCGAGGTGGCGCCGACCATCGTTTCCACCAACCCCGCCGACGGCAATCCGTTGCTGTTCACCGTCACCAGCAAGCCGCAGACCCGCGCCGAGCGCCAGGAAGCCCGCCGTGCCGAACGGCTGGCCGCAAAGAATACCGCTTCGCCGCTGACGCTGTTCTCGCGCCCGGAAGAAACCACCCGCTCGCGCCGCGGCCGCGCCAGGCAGGCTGCGCCGGTCAACCCGTTCAGTAACCTGTTCGCCCCGGCGCCGAAGTTGCACGGCGCGGCGCTGCGTGCCGCACGGGCGTCATAATCTGCTCCTACGTGAGCGCCATGTTGAGTCGCGTCAGGTGAGTCGGCGTTGGGTTGCGTAGCGTTTGGTTCGTAAGCGTAATAATTGCGTAAAAGTAAGCGTGCCGGCCGGTGTGTTGCATTATTCCCGGCCGGGCAAATAAGACGGCGGTGCCAGTAGCGCCGCCGTTTTCTTTTGCGCCGCGGGCAGGGTTTTCCGCCTGTAACCGCATGCGGACAGTTCCGTTTTGCGCGTTGACACCCCCCGGCAGCGGCATAGATTAGGCCCGTTCCGAGGGGTGCCCACGTTGGGCTGAGATAAACCCTTTGAACCTGATCCGGGTCATGCCGGCGAAGGGACAGGGACGGTTCTCCCCGTAGCGTTCCTTCGCTTGCGTCGCCCCGGCAGCAAAAGCTGCAACAGGAGCGCATCGCCATGAACAAGCACGTCGCCGCCACCGACCTCGCCAATCCGAAGGTCACGACCGGCCCCATCGCCGGCTCGAAGAAGATTTACGCGACGCCCGATGCCGCTCCCGATCTGCGTGTGCCGCTGCGCGAAGTGGCGCTGGCGCCGTCGGCCAACGAGCCGCCGCTGCCGCTCTACGACACCTCCGGCCCGTTCACCGATCCGGATGCCGTGATCGACGTTGAAAAGGGCATCGGCCGCACCCGCATCGAATGGGTCCGCGAGCGTGGCGGCGTCGAGGAATACGAAGGCCGCGCCATCAAGGCGGTCGATAACGGCAATGTCACCGGCAAGCACCTCGCGCGCCACTTCCCGGTCAACCACAAGCCGCTGCGCGCTTTGGACGGAAAACCCGTCACCCAATACGAATGGGCCAAGCTCGGCGTCATCACCAAGGAAATGATCTACGTTTCCGAGCGCGAAAACCTCGGCCGCAAGAAGCAGCTTGAGCGCGCGGAGGCCGCCGCCGCTGACGGCGAAAGCTTCGGCGCATCGGTGCCGCTGTTCGTCACGCCGGAATTCGTGCGCTCGGAAATCGCGCGCGGCCGCGCCATCATTCCCGCCAACATCAACCACGCCGAACTCGAGCCGATGATCATCGGCCGCAACTTCCTGACCAAGATCAATGCCAACATCGGCAACTCGGCCGTGACTTCTTCGGTCGAGGAAGAAATCGAGAAGATGGTGTGGTCGATCCGCTGGGGCGCTGACACCGTGATGGACCTCTCCACCGGCCGCAACATCCACAACACCCGCGAATGGATCATCCGCAACGCGCCGATCCCGATTGGCACCGTGCCGATCTATCAGGCGCTGGAGAAGGTCGATGGCGATCCGGTCAAGCTCGACTGGGAATGCTACAAGGACACGCTGATCGAACAATGCGAGCAGGGCGTCGATTACTTCACCATCCACGCCGGCGTGCGGCTCGCCTATGTGCCGCTGACCGCCAACCGGGTCACCGGCATTGTCTCACGCGGCGGCTCGATCATGGCGAAGTGGTGCCTGTCGCGGCACAAGGAATCCTTCCTCTACGAACGCTTCGACGAAATCTGCGACATCATGCGCAAGTATGACGTTTCATTTTCTCTGGGCGACGGCCTGCGTCCGGGCTCGATTGCCGACGCCAACGACCGCGCGCAGTTCGCCGAACTCGAAACGCTGGGTGAACTCACCAAGGTGGCGTGGGACAAGGGCTGCCAGGTGATGATCGAAGGCCCCGGCCATGTGCCGCTGCACAAGATCAAGATCAACATGGACAAGCAGCTCAAGGAATGCGGCGAGGCGCCGTTCTACACGCTCGGGCCGCTGACGACCGACATCGCGCCGGGCTACGACCACATCACATCGGGCATCGGCGCCGCCATGATCGGCTGGTTCGGCTGCGCCATGCTGTGCTACGTGACGCCGAAGGAACACCTCGGCCTGCCGAACCGCGACGACGTCAAGGAAGGCGTCATCACCTACAAGATTTCGGCGCATGCGTCGGATCTCGCCAAGGGCCATCCGGCGGCGCAGTTGCGCGACGATGCTTTGTCGCGGGCGCGCTTCGACTTCCGCTGGGAGGACCAGTTCAACCTCGGCCTCGATCCGGACACGGCGCGGAGTTATCACGACGAGACGCTCCCCAAAGAGGCCCACAAGGTCGCGCATTTCTGTTCGATGTGCGGGCCGAAATTCTGCTCCATGAAGATCACGCAGGACGTGCGGGATTATGCGGCGACCTTGAACGATCCCGACAAGCGCGCGATTGCGGGCAAGACGGCGCAGGAAGGCATGGATGCGATGTCGGAGAAGTTCAAGGAAATGGGCAGCGATGTGTATGTCGCGGCGGAGAAGGTGAAAGAGAGTAACAAGGCGTTGTGAGACCATAAACATGGTTCGCTACGACGAGCACGCTGAATTCCAGATCGCGCGCCGCGGAATTGAAAAGCCATGGGTTGAAGCCACGCTTGAAAGTCCAGACCTGATGGAACAATCGGGTGCCCGAAAGTCCTTTTTCCAGTGTCTGCCGGGGCGGCGGGTGATGTTACGGGTGGTGACGCCTGTAGCTGATTCAGAGTATGTTATTACAGCCTACTTCGACAGGACAAAGCCATGCGTGTGAGAGTCGATCAAAACGCGGATGCTGTTTATCTCAATCTCAGCGACAACGCTGTCGCGGAGAGTGAGGAAGTCTCCGACGGCATCGTCGTCGATTTTGACGCCAGTGGCCGCGTTGTCGGCATCGAAATCCTTGACGCCTCCAAGCGGACGGGAAATCCCGAGGCGCTGAAGGATTTTAGCTTTGAATTGCCAGGAGCGGCGTAGCAAGCGTAGCCCGGATTGAACGAAGTGAAATCCGGGGCTGTCTTATGTTTCGGCAGCCCGGGTTTCGCGACGCTCAACCCGGGCTACTCGCTTTTTAGCCGCTTCGCGCAACCGTCAAATGAATCCGCTTAATGCTCGCCGGTTGCGGGCGGGACAGGCGCATCGCGAAGGCCGTCCCCCGGCATTGTTGCGTTCGCGGTGTCGCCAAATGCGCGCGGCGGCGCGCAACGCCTCCCGCAGGCGCGGGCGCAACTCACCGGCGGTGGCGTGCTGCCGAAACCGCCGATGGAAACGCAGCGGCTGAAACAGCCCTCGAAGCCGAGCGGACAAACGTCACCGGGCCGCGGCGCTCTGCGGCCCGCGACCGCTGGATGACCGCTGGCGGCGAGCGCCTGGAATACGCATTGCCGCACGATGGGCACCACCGGCTCCCGGCATTGCACCACATAGGCACGCAAGGGCCCGCCTTGCGCGATGGCATGTTGGACCATGCAGGTGAGAACGCGCGGGCGCACCTTTGCGATGCAGGATGCGCGCGCTTCGTCAATCGACAGCGCAGCGGCGTGTGGCGCGGCGATGGCAACCAAGAAAAGGCCGAAGGCAACGCAAAGCAGAATTCTGAGGTGTTTCCCCATGCCGGTGATCTTACTTTTCCGGGCAGGATCGCCAAGGGGCCGACGAGGGATTTTCCCCGCGAGTTGCAGCCGGTAGCCGTAGTAGCCGTAGGGCGGATTAGCGAAGCGTAATCCGCCATCTTGGCGTGTTGCTAACGGCGGGTTACGCCTGCGGCTAACCCGCCCTACAGGCTATTGCGCAAGTTGTAATGCTAGAAGAATATCAGGCTTGCATGTGGCTACGGCGTTACTTTGAGCGATGCGCGGACCAGAACTCGTCGGGTTACCGAAAATCTCAAGTTACGAAGATTGAATGATATTTTTCTCGCTAAGTTTTTCGTGGGATTCGCTTCGCTTAGCCCGCACAAGATTATACTTTTTGATGAGGAGCAGAATTGGAATCTACTAGTGCTTTACATATGAAGCGGGGGCTTCTGTGGGCGGGAGGTGGCTGCGTTGTGACGCTTGCGACCTACGCTGTCGCTGCGTCCAAAGGCGGCGGAATGTATTTAGTGACTACTGGCGTAATTTTTTTTGGTCTCCTGCAATTCTTGTACGGGCTTTTTCTCTATACGATTGAGAATTTTCGTGCCCAACAGCCCGTCGTGGAACCTGTCCAGCCACCTCCTGGCGATGATTGGAAGTCAGATCCCAGATGGAATGCCTTGATCAAATATGACGACGATATTGCCGCTGCTGCCGACGAACTTCGGCCATATGGCCAAATGTGGGTTGATAAACTTGGTCGTGACTTTTTTGCTTTGGAGGAAGACAAGCAATATCTACCGAAGATAGTTCGAAAATTGATAGGCGAAGCTAAAAAGGAAGAAGGACGTCGTCGGGTAGCTCGTTTTAGTCAGCTTAATAGTGGCGAAGCGTGTTCGGAATTTTCGCTAGAGACGCTATTGCGGGCCGAGAGCGAAGGTTACGGATTGGCTGTTGAACGTGACAAGACGATTGCTGTTACCTCCAAAGGTGGGAGCATCAGCTATTTGCGAAGCAATTATGATATAAAGCGTTTCGGCGAATATTTAATTTGTGCTGTCCGTAGGACGGATTAGCGAAGCGTAATCCGCCATTTGTGGTCTTGCCACGGTGGGTTACGCCTCCCGCCTCCCGCCTTCGCTCTTCGAGCTTCTGCGGGCAAGTCGGCTAACTCGCCCTACGATCAACTCACTCCTGCTGAATCCCCGCAGCCTTGATGAGTTGCCCGCGCACTTCCAGCCCGGTCTTCACCGTTTCTGCGAGTTCGGCGGGCGTGCTTCCGGCGGCGGCAAATCCCAGCGCGGAAAACTTGTCCCGCACGGCGTCGGACTTGAGGATTTTTCCGATCTCGCTATTGAGCTGCGCGACGATCGCATCGGGCGTACCGGCGGGCGCGAAAAATCCGAGCCACGACGACATTTCAAATCCCGGCACGGTTTCGCCAATGGTCGGCAATTCCGGCATGCCAGCGTAGCGCGTCTTTTCCACGACGGCGAGCAGCTTGATCTTGCCGGTCGAAAGCATCGGCACCGCGGCCGACATGCTCAGGAACGCCATCGGGATATGCCCGCCGACGAGGTCGTTGATCGCCGCGCCGCCGCCCTTGTAGGGAACGTGGGTGATCTGGACGCCTGTCAGTTTGCGCAGCAGTTCGCCCGAAAGGTGATGCGGCGAGCCGATGCCCGATGAGCCATAGCTCAGCTTGCCGGGATTGGCCTTGGCGTAGGCGATCAGTTCCGCGACGTTCTTGACGGGGAGATCGGCGGCGACCGCAAGCCCGATGATGTTGGCGCCGGCGTTGGAGATCGGCCTGAAATCCTTGACCGGATCGAACGCGATGTCTTTGAAGAGATAGACGTTGCTGGTCATGATGGCATCGACGCCGATCAGCAGCGTATGGCCGTCGGCAGGCGCGCGCGCAACATAGGTCGCTGCGATGTTGCCACTGGCGCCGGCGCGGTTATCGACGATGACGGTCTGGTTGAACACGGCGCCAAGACGTTCGCCGACCGTGCGCGCGATCAGGTCGCTGGCCGCGCCCGGCGTGAAGCCGACAACAATCGTGACGGGCTTGGAAGGATAGGTCTGCGCGGCGAGCGGCGCGGCAAATGGCGTTGCGAATGCGGCGGCAACGGCCAGCGAGAGTATCGTCCGGAAAAGCAGGCGCATCGTTTTTCCCTTTGTGTCGACTTGTCGTTGCCGGCAATAGTGCAGGAGCGCGCGCCGCTTTCCAAGGGGCTGGGCGGTTAAGTCGCGCCACCGCCGCTCAGGGCTTACCTTCGCCGAGAGTGAAGAAAGTGCCGGTGATCTGGTTGAGATATTCGTCGGCCTGCGACAGCTTCACGCCCGGATCGAACAGCACCGACTGCGCGTAGAAATTCATTGGAATGCGCTGGCCCGGCACGATATTCGGATTATCCTGTTTCGTCGGCTCGTAGACGATGTTGCTCGAAAGGCCCGCGCTGATCTGCCCCTTGGTGCCGGTCGACTCGGTGAAATTCCAGAACACCCGGACGGCCTTGTCCTGATTGAAGCCATCGACGGTGTCGCGCTTTCTGGTCCTGAAGTCTGCGGTGATCGGCACTTCGGCGAATGGCAGCTTTGCCGCCGCGGCGCGCTTCCTGAATTCGGCGCTGAGCTGGTTGCAGGCGTCGCCGGTCCAGGCGAAGCCGGTCGCTGCGCCGCAGGTGAAAACAATGCCGGTGACACGGTCGAATGGCCGCTGCGGCGCGGGCGTCTGTGCGGTGGCGATCTGCGGCGCAAGGCAGAGGGCGAGTGCGGCTAAGCGGATGAGCGATGGAATTGCCATGACGGCAGGTTAACATACTGTGCCCGGTGGTGAACGGTCCGTTCGCCGCAGATCAGGCTGGAGTTGCGCGCAGCCCCGTAAGCCTTTCTCAATACCCGGAAGACATGGTCCGGGTTCCACATGGCGCGCCGCATGGCCGGGCGCTGCTGTTTTCTCGGCGGCTTTTTTACCCATGAATATTCTTGATGTCCTGATTGTCGCCTTCACGCTGCTTGCCGTCGTCATGGGCTTTCGCTCCGGCCTGCTGCGCAGCGTCGCGACGATCATGGCGTATCTGGTCGCCGCGCCGACGGCTATTCCGGTCACGGAGAAGCTCGCGCCGCTGCTGCCGCAGGCCGGTAACGCGCTTTATTTCTGGGTCGTGCTGGCGCTGGGGCTCGTACTCGGTGTCATGATGCGCAGCGCGGTGAGTGCGGCATTCGGTGAGCACGCCAGCATGACGGACCGGATCGCGGGTGCGCTGCTCGGCGCGCTGCGCACGGTGCTGCTCGCCGTGCTGATGGTGCTGATCTTCGAGCGCATCATTCCGCCGAATGTGCAGCCGCCGTGGCTGACGCAATCGACGCTGCGGCCATCTCTCTCCGAGGCCGGCCAGCGCGGTTTGAAGTCGCTTCCGCCCGATGTGATGGACTACATTGACCGCATCAAGAAGGAGCGGGGCCTTGCGCTGTGAAGCGCAGCTTGCAGGTCCGCCGATGAAGGTGACGATGTGAAACATATATCGACCGCCGCCGCATGCTTGCTGG
The DNA here is from genome assembly GCA_947472885.1 of Hyphomicrobiaceae bacterium. Taxonomy (GTDB): domain Bacteria; phylum Pseudomonadota; class Alphaproteobacteria; order Rhizobiales; family Xanthobacteraceae; genus CANJBX01. The sequence continues at coordinate 4,821 of CANJBX010000014.1, read as the reverse complement.
CGTTGATGTGCGCGATGCAGTCCGCATATGCCCGTCCGCCGACCGTCGTCACTTCACCGGGATATGACGCGCGGCTCGCGGAATCCCGCAAGGCGTTGCAGGCACGGCCGGTGCCGTCTGCGGTGAAACGAAAGGCGGCTGCGAAGCCAAAACTCAACGCCGCCGGCAAGGCCCTGGATCGGCAACTGCGTCGCCGATAAAAAGCAGAACGGGCAGCACGTGTCTGATCGACACTGCCACCCGTCCCGCAAGCCTTCTGCCGCAACTTTATCTAGCGGATCGAAAGTGCCAGTCCGTTGAGGTCCGCGCTGACAATCGCGCCGACCTGACGGCCGGCAAGCGTCAGCACCGCGCCATTCTGATTGGTCAGTATGATGGCCTGCCCGCCGACGCCCAAGGCTGCGCCAGCGCCAGCCGCCGCGTACACGCCCGCGATATCGGACGGACGGCGGATATTGGTCACCCGGCCCCTGAACTCGGTGCTGGAAAGACCGAAAGTGAAGCCGTAGCTCAGGCCGCCAATCGCGAGCGGGTAACTGCGGCCCTTGAACGTCAAGGTGCCGTTGCCGCCCGAGCCGCCGATCACGAAGCCGCCCTTTACGACGCTAAAACGGACCGCGCCGCTGTCGGCATAGGCGGCGGTGGAAAGGCCGACGCCGGCCAGCGCGGTGAGGGCGATGGCGGCGGTACGAAGTCCGGACAAAAGTCGCATGGAATTCTCCTTGGATATGAGAGGGTTGGATTTACGGCAGAAAATAAGGCGCCGCTGATTGCAGACTGCATTCCTCAAATATTCATCGGCCGGGCGGAAGGCTCCGTCAGGCAGAGTGGTAATAACCCGCTACAGCGCCGGGTGTTCCCGAAAGTTCCCCGGAAATTCACTGAAATTAGCTGAATTTAATGCACACCGCTTCGTTACGTCGATTGAAGCGGCTCAATTCTAAAGATATTTCGCGTCGTGTCCAACCAGGAGGTCACGCACGCCATTCGTCACCGGAAATCCGTAGCCGCCGCCTTACTCGTACCAGCTTAGCTTCCCGGACCTGTGATAGTCGCTGGTGTAAATCTGAATGCCAATCATCTCCATGGCGGAAAAAAGGGCCTGCACGGCATCCTCGCCTCCGCCCCAAAATCCAACTTTTCCATCCGGCCAATCAATGTCGAAACGGCAGAGCCATGAACCGCCTTCCCGTTCGGGCGGATGAATGTTGATTGGGATGCTGGTCTCTCCGTCGTCGCTACGCAGCTTGAGCGTGCGCGAAGCGATGATCGAGGAGGGATCCGCTTCAAAGTAGCTGCCGTACACGGAGATGCTGTCGTCGATCTCTGCTTCGAGCCCAGGATGGTCCGCGGTCAAAAGATTGACGACGTCGAGTTGGATGGATGCGATTGCGGTCGCTATTGCCGTGGCGTAACGCGCGTATTCATCCTCGCTCAGCTTCTCTTTCAGAAACGGAACGAAATCGCCAATTTCGCGCGAACTGCGAAAAGCCGCCCGTGTCAGATGGCGTGCGAGTGTGATGTCCATGCAGGATTCCTTGCATTCGCAATGCTGCTCGTTCTGGGATGACCGGGATTTATTTTGGTGCGGCAAGGCGGTTCACGAGAGCAAGCATTTCCGGAATGCTTTTCTCGAGGTCGCGCGCCTGTTTCACTGCCCTTTCCGGCGCAAGTATTTCGCCAGATTCGCCGTCGTAAACAACGCCGTCCGTTGCGCGCGCGTAAGCCGCCGCCGCTGCAGTGGCGCCCCAAAGCGCCATGAAGTCACCGCCGAAACGAAACGCCAGACATTGCTTCCATGGCCGGTCAAAATCGATGTCCGGTGTCTCTTCCATGATTTCGGCGGCATCAAAGTGGTCGCATTCGAAACCTGCTTCGCTGCCTTTGCACTTCGCTGGCAAGTAACCACGGAGTTCGGCAATTGGCCGTGAGCGGTCAAGCTTCAGGTTGAAACCTTCATTGTCGATGGCGCTTTGCCATTCTTGGATCGAATTCAGACGGCGATCGGACAGCACAAATATCTCGATGGACATGGTCAAATCCTCCGGATTTTAATGGCAGGAGAATTGGAACAAATAGAGAACATTCTGTCAACTGCAAGCTGCGGCGAAGACAAGAATAATCTGCGGCAAACAAAAAAGGTCCGCCATTCCGGCGGACCTTTTTCTCAGCAATTACAGCACCTGCACTTGGCGCGCAGATTAGCCCCGGCCGATGAAACTCCGCATGTGGTTCGGCAGGATCGTCGCCTCGTAGAGGTTCACTTCCGGCGGCAAGGTCGCCATCACCAGTGCGACCTTGGCGACTTCCTCGGCAGCCATCACGAAATCTTCCGGCTTGTCGCCGGCGCCGGCTTCGGTGCGTCCGCGCCGCGTCGTGAAGCTCGAGAGCGTCGCACCGGGATGGATGATCGAGGCGACGACGCCGTACTTGCGGCCGTCCATGGTGAGCTGATGGGTCATGCCCTGGATGGCGTATTTCGTGGTCGTGTAGGGCAGCGAGTCCGGGCGCGGCGTCTTGGCCGAGACCGAGCCCATGTTGATGATGCGGCCGCCCTGCGGCTGCTGGTTCTTCATGATGCGGATGGCGGCGCGGCTGCACAGGAAGGCCGCCGTGATATTGATGTCGAGTACTTCCTTCCAGTACTTGAGGTCGATGTCCTCGGTATTGATATGCGTCGCGACGCCGGCGTTGTTCACCAGCACGTCGAGGCGGCCGTAGGCCTTCATCGCCTTGTCGAACAGCGCCGTGACCTGGTCTTCCTGCGTGACGTCGGTCGGCGCGGGCAGCGCTTCGCCGCCGGTCTTGCGAATGCCTGCCGCGACTTCTTCCAGCACTTCGGCGCGGCGCGCGACCAGCACGGTCCTGGCGCCTTCGGCGGCGTACATTTCGGCAATCGCGCGTCCGATGCCGTTGCTTGCGCCGGTGACGATGGCAACCTTGCCCTGCATTTGCTTGGCCATGATATGGCTCCTCCCTGATTGAGCGGGCAATCTATCGTCCTGTCCGTGCGGCGTCTCATGCAAAAATGAAGCGCGCGCAGTCGCGCAGCGGATGGACGACGATCCTTTTTGTGCCGAAACCCGTTTGTGGCCCGTGCGTATCTTGCCTCAAAGGCTACATTCAGCGGAATCATGCCCTCATCAATCGCAACATCAGATACCGTGCGTGCCGTCCTGCGCTGGATCATGGCGGCATTCTTTGTGTTAGCTGGCGTTTTGCATCTGCGCGCACCGGACGAAATGCTGATGATCATGCCGTCCTTCGTGCCTTACCCGCGCGAGGTGATTTTCCTCACCGGGATATTCGAGTTCATCGCCGCTGCGGCGCTGCTGACAAACCGCTTTCGCATCCGGGCCGGCGTTGCGCTCGCGCTTTATTCGCTCGCCGTGTGGCCGGCCAACATCAAGCACGCGTTTGAGGGAATCCACGTCGCGGGCATCCCCGATACGTGGTGGTACCACGGACCGCGCCTCATAGCGCAGCCACTCATCATCTGGTGGGCGTTGTATTGTTCCGGCACGATCGACTGGCCATGGCGCAAAGGCGGAAGTGCTACGCCGCCATCATCAAGCCAATGAGCATCGACTGTGCGCCGGCGTTGAATGCTTCGCCGAGCAGGTAGGCGAAGCCCAGCAGCGCGATGAAGCCGAGGAAGAACAGCGCAAACAGCACCATGGAAATACGCCGGGCAAAGCCGGACAGCCAGGTCATGCCGAGACCGCCGGAGATGAGTGAAATAATCAGGAAGAAAATGGCGTACTTGAACATCGGGCCTCCGCTGCGCAGCCGCGCGTGCGGCGCTGCCCCTCAAGAACGTACCGCCGGTGTTCCGGTTCCATCGGCAAACCCGCTCCCCGGATACCTGCAAAAGGGTATAGTCTGGGTTCCTGCAATCGCGCGAAACAGCGCGGGCATCTGGGTGGACTTTCGGGGAGAGACGCCATGGGCTTTTTCAAGCCGACCTTGCTGGTCGCATGTGTGCTGGCGTCATTCGCCGCACAGGCCGCGGATTATCCGGCGCCGAAGGTGGCCGACTGGATCGCGCGCGACTTCAGGTTTCACACCGGCGAAGTGATGCCGGAACTGCGCATCCATTACACGACGGTCGGCGATCCTTCCGGCCAGCCGGTGGTGATGCTGCACGGCACGACCGGCAACGGCATGGGTGTGTTGAATCCCGCCTTCGCCGGAGAACTGTTCGGGCCGGGTCAGCCGCTGGATGCCACCAGGTATTTCATCATCCTGCCGGACGCCATCGGTCACGGCAAAACGTCGAAGCCGTCAGACGGGATGAAAACCAGATTTCCGAAATACAATTACGACGACATGGTCGAGGCGCAGTACCGGCTGGTGAAAGAAGGGCTTGGGCTCAAGCATGTGCGTCTTGTCATGGGTAATTCCATGGGCGGCATGCACACCTGGATATGGGGCGTGAAGTATCCGGGTTACATGGATGCGCTGGCGCCGATGGCGTCACAGCCGAGCGAGATGGCGGCGCGCAACTGGATGTTGCGGCGGATGCTGATCGAAACCATCCGCAACGATCCCGACTACAAGAATGGCGACTACACCACACAGCCGAAGGTGATGAAGTACGCCAACACGTTCTTTGCCATCGCGACGGCAGGCGGCACACTGGCGTTTCAGGCTGCCGCGCCGACGGGCGAGAAGGAGCTATGGTCAAAAGTTGGTGACGGGGTAGATCAGGAAGGCGGCATATCGTGGGGGTAGTTGAAGCCTCCACTTCTCCACCGAAGGAGTAATATGCCGTGTCGAATTCTAACGTCGTCAAACTGGTTCAGCCAGGCACCTTCAGCG
>CANJBX010000013.1 GCA_947472885.1 Hyphomicrobiaceae bacterium | reverse complement strand
TCGCATGGCTTGGCAGATGCCGCAGGCTCGCCAAGGACTGGGAGTGCCTGAATGGAAAAGCGCTCGCGTTCTTGCGTCTCGCCTCGATCCGACTCATGGTGAGAAAGCTAAGCAATCCTGCTTGAACTTTCCGAACAGACTCTGAGACCGTCAAGTGTTGCGACCTTGTCCTTTTGGTCGGCAACGTCCTTGCCGAACTTCGCCGCAGCAGCGACGAAATCGTCCCGCTTCTCCCATACGATCGGCAGTGCGCGCGTGTCTCCGGAGCGGGTACCCTCGGCAAACAGGGCGGGGAACTTCTGCGCGGTATCCGCGAATTGCGCGAACGCGACCTGTACCTTGGCGGCGTCAAACGGGTCATCGCCCCTGACCATGCGCGCAAGGATGCCCGACTGCTGGCCGTTCGCCTTCATCAGCGCCTTGCGCTGTTCGATGATGTCCTGCTGGGCGAAAGCAGCCGTAACACCGATGGCAATCGCGCTGACCGCGAGAACGGTACGGAAAATCATGCGAAGTCTCTCCCTCTGGAATGGTGTTTTAGCCGGTAGCCGGCCATTTCCGCTTTAAGGCGGAAAATGCCGTCAGATGCCCAACCCCGGCAGCGTGGAATTATTCCAGGGAGATTACGACGAAATTCATGACACCCGTGCCCGGCCTCACGACTTTGTGAAACTTAGAGCGTGTGCAGCCGTTTGCCTTCCTGGATCGCCGCCCAGGTGCGCTCTGCGGTCGCAGGCATATCGAGATGCCGGATGCCATAGGCGCGATGCAGCGCATCGACCACCGCGTTCATGACCGCAGGCGCTGCGCCGATGGTGCCTGCCTCGCCCGCACCCTTCACACCGATGATGTTGGTCACGCAGCGCACATTGCGGGTCTCGAACTGGAACGCCGGAGAATCTTCCGCGCGCGGCACCGCATAATCCATGAACGACGCCGTCAGCAGCTGGCCGGTGTCGGGATCGTAGACCGTGCGCTCCATCAGCGCCTGGCCGATGCCCTGCACCGCGCCGCCGACCACCTGGCCTTCGAGCAGCAGGGGATTCACGGTGACGCCGAAATCGTCGACCACGATGTAGCTCTTGATCTCGATGTGGCCGGTGTCGGGGTCGATCTCGACCTCGACGAGATGCGTGCCGTTCGGATAGGTCGGCTGCGCCGCCCAGGCGTCCTCGCCCTTGAGCATGTCGGCGCTGCCGGTTTTCGCGAGGTCGGCGAACGTGATGGCGCGGTCGGTGCCGGCAACGCGTACCTTGCCGTCGCCGAATTCGAGATCGCCCGCGCCGGCTTCAAGCGCATCGGCGGCGAGCTTCTTGAGATTATCGGCGAGCTTCTTCGATGCCTGCGAGACGGAGCCGCCGCCGGCAGGGATCGAGCTTGAGCCGCCGGTGCCGAAGCCAACGGCGATGGAGTCGGTGTCGCCCTGCACGACGGTGACAAACTCCGGTGCGACGTTGAGATGCTCGGCAACGAGCTGCGCATAGGCCGTCTCATGGCCCTGCCCGGTCGATTGCGAACCGATGACGACCTTCACGCCGCCGTCCTTCTCGATACTGATGACCGCCGGCTGCGGGCCCATGCCGCCGCAGGCTTCGATATAGGTTGCCATGCCGATGCCGCGCAGCTTCTTTCCCTTGCGCGACTCCGCGTGACGCTTGCGAAAGCCGTCCCAGTCGCCGAGTTCCTGCGCGCGCGCCATGTGGCCCGCAAATTCGCCGGAGTCGTAAACCTTCTCGGTCGGCGTCTTGTAGGGCATCTGCTTCGGCTTGATAAAGTTCTTCTTGCGCAGCGCATCCGGCGATACGCCGAGATCGCGCGCTGCCACATCCACCAGCCGTTCGATCAGATAGGCGGCTTCCGGACGGCCCGCACCGCGATAGGCATCGACCGGCAAGGTATTGGTGAAAGCGGCCTTGATGTTGGCGTAGCACGTCGGGAAATCGTAGACGCCCGGCAGCAGCAGCGCGCCGCCATAGGGAATGTAGGGCGAGAACGCCGACAGGTACGCGCCCATGTCGGCAACGGTCTCGACGCGCAACGCCAGAAACTTGTTATTGGCATCGAGCGCGAGTTCGGCAGTCGTGACGTTGTCGCGACCCTGCGCATCGCCGACGAAATGCTCGGTGCGCTCACCGACCCACTTGACCGGGCGCTTGAGCTTCTTCGCCGCCACCGCCGCCAGCGGATATTCGCGGAACGGAAACAGCTTGGTGCCGAAACCGCCGCCGGTGTCCGGTGTGATGACGCGCATCTTCTTGGGATCAATCTTGAGAATGAACTTGCACAGGATATCGCGGATGCGGTGCGGGCCCTGGCTGCCGAGGGTCAGCGTAAGGTGATCCCTGGCCTCGTCGTATTCGGCGACGACCGCGCGGGTGTCGAGATAGTTGGTGACAAGGCGCTGGTTGACGATGGTGAGCGAGACTTTCTTCGCAGCCGTCGCGAACGCCTTGTCGGTCTTTTCCTTGTCACCGACGGCTTTCTCGAATGCGAGGTTGCCGGGTTTCTCCGGCCAGACCTGCGGCGCACCCTTCTTGAGCGCGGCAACCGCATCCGTCACCGATTGCTGCATGGTCCAATCGACGACAATCGCCTCGGCAGCGTCCTTGGCCTGCTCCACCGTATCGGCGACCACGAACGCAATCGCGTCGCCGACGTGGCGAACTTCCTTGCTGGCGAGAATTTCATAGGGCGGCGGCGTGATGGTGACGCCTGGGAGCGGGAACATGACCGGGAAATTGCCAAGCTCCGCGGTGTCCGCGGCTGTCATGATGAGCCGCACGCCCGGCAGCGCCCTGGCCTTGCCGGTGTCGGTGATCCTGAATTGCGCAAACGCATGGGGCGAACGCAGCAGGACAGCGTGCAAGGTGCCGGCCGGCGTGTGGTCCGACACGTAGCGGCCGGTCCCGCGCAGCAGCGCGTCGTCTTCCTTGCGGGTCAGCGCCTGCGAAACACCGAATTTCAACTGGGACATGCGTTAAGGCCTTGCATTGCGGTGGAGGATGATTGAGCGAAGTTAGCACATCGGAGCGTTTGCAGCCGGTTAAATGCCAGTCACGAAACGCGCCATGATGACGATGGTTGCAACCTGCATCAGGCCCTGGAGCGCGACGACGTAAAAAAACATGCGCATCACCCGGCTGATTTTTTCATGGTCGGGATCGGGCTTCTGCAACTGGAAACAGACCCAGAGATTGGTGGGCAGCAGGTACCCGATACCCTGGATCGACATCAGCACCACCAGCGCAAGCGCCGCCGCCACCCAGCCATACGCCGGCCAGGCCAGTTCCGTGTAGCCCATGTCCTTGGCGAGATACCAGCCGGTGGTGCCGGTGATGAACGCCAGCGTCGGCATCACGAACAGCGTTTTCGGCACCAGCCGCAGGATCACTTCACGCCGCGCGGTTGCAGGGACGGCGCGCAGCACCGGCCCCACGATGAACCCCATGAACAGGTCGATTCCGGTCCACAGCACGCCGCAGATGACATGGACGAAATTGAGATACCAGCGTTCGTGGCTCATGATCGCCGCGGTCATCACCGCGAGCGCCAGGGCGACGTAGCCAAGGTAATGCCAGCGGATGATCGCCGATGGCCCTGCCGGGATCGTCGTCGTTGTCATTTCCGGCTTCACCCTTGTTGTTCCCGGAAAGTGTAGTCGAATTACTCGGCCGGTTGCACCACAGCCTTGACCTGTCCCCGCCGTGTCGCGATCCAGCGCGCCACGACATAGAACACCGGCGTGAAGGTCAGGCCGAAGATCGTGACGCCGATCATCCCGGCGAACACCGTGGTGCCCAGCGTCTGGCGCAACTCCGCGCCGGCGCCAACCGACCACACCAGCGGCACCACGCCGAAGATGAAGGCGAGCGACGTCATCAGGATCGGCCGGAAGCGAAGGCGCGCGGCCTCGACGGCCGCTTCAAAGCGGTTCTTGCCTGAGTGTTCGACCTGGATCGCAAATTCCACGATCAGAATGGCGTTCTTCGCGGCGAGCGCAATCAACACGATGAAGCCGACCTGCGTCAGCAGGTTGTTGTCCTGCCCGCGCAGCAGCACGCCGGTGATCGCCGAGACAAGGCACATCGGCACGATCATAATGATCGCCAGCGGCAAGGTCAGGCTTTCGAACTGTGCGGCCAGCACCAGGAACACGAACACGACGCCAAGCCCGAAGGCAAAGGCCGCCGTATTGCCAGCTTTGATCTGCTGGTAGGCGAGCGTCGTCCATTCATAGGCGAATCCCGCAGGCAGAGTTTCCGCCGCGAGCTTTTCCATCGCCGCGATGGCCTGCCCTTGCGAGAAGCCGGGCGCGGAAGCGCCGTCGAGTTCAGCCGCCGGATAGATGTTGTAACGCGGCACGCGGTATGGACCGGAAATATCACGCACCGTCGTGAACGAGCCGAGTGGCACGGTTTCGCCGGTCGAGTTGCGCACGCGCAGGTTCAGCACGTCCTGGGAGTCCAGCCGGTACTGGCTGTCGGCCTGCACCTGCACGCGGAACGTCCGTCCCAGCAGGTTGAAGTCGTTGACGTAGGCCGAGCCGACATAGACCTGCAAGGCGTTGAAGACGTCCGGCAGGTTGATGCCGAGGAGTTGCGCCTTGTTGCGGTCGATATCGAGATAAAGCTGCGGCGTCTGGGTCTCGAACAGCGAGAATACCTGCATCAGCCCCGGCGTCTGCGCCGCACGGCCCATCATGGCGTAGACCGCACCCTGCAATGCCTGCGGGCCGCGGCCATCGCGATCCTCGATCATCATGCGGAAACCGCCGGCATTGCCGATGCCGTTCACCGGCGGCGGCTGCACGACGATCATGAAGGCTTCCTGGATCACGGCAAGTTTCTGGAACAGCGCGCCCTGAATGGCGGCCGCCGACTGTTTCGGGTCCTTGGCGCGACGCTCTGCGGTATCGAGCACAAGGAACATCGCGCCGGCGTTGGGCGCATTGGTGAAGGTCGCGCCGGAGAAGCCGACGATGTTGATGGCGTGCATGACGCCCGGCACCTTCAACGCAATATCGGCAGCGCGGCGCTGCACCTCGTCGGTACGCTGGAGCGAGGAGCCCGGCGGAAGCTGCGAGGCGACGATGAGATAGCCGCGGTCCTGCTGCGGGATGAAGCCCGACGGCGCGCGGCTGAAGACGAAGCCGCCAGCCACCAGCACGCCGGCATAGATCACCAGCATGATGACGGCCATGCGCACGACCCTTGCCGCCAGTTTTCCATAGCCGTGGATGACAACATCGAAGCCGCGATTGAACAGCCGGAAGAACCCGTTGACCGGCTTCAGCCACACCGATTCTTTATGCGACGGATCGTGCGGCTTGAGCAGCAATGCGCACATCGCGGGTGATAGCGTCAGCGACATAATCAGCGACACCACCGTCGCGCCGGCGATGGTGAGCGCGAACTGGCGGTAGAATTGGCCGGAGATGCCGGTGATGAATGCGGACGGGATAAACACCGCGCACAGCACCAGCGCAATGGCGACCAGCGCGCCGCCGACTTCATCCATGCTCTTGCGCGCAGCATCGCGCGGACTGAGCCCGTTGGCGATATTGCGTTCGACGTTCTCGACCACGACGATGGCATCGTCGACGACGATACCGATGGCCAGCACCAGACCGAACAGCGACAGACTGTTGAGCGAAAAGCCCGCCGTCGCCATCACAAAGAAGGTGCCGATCAGCGACACCGGGATGGCGACAATCGGAATGACCGCCGCGCGCCAGGTCTGAAGGAACAGCAGCACGACCAGCACGACCAGAATGGCGGCCTCGAAGATCGTCTCGATCACCGCATTGACGGATTCCGCGATGAACTGCGTCGGGTCGTAGATCGTTGCGTATTGAAGGCCGGCGGGGAAAGTCTTGGCGATATCCGCCATCGTCTTGCGCAGCGCGTTGCCGGTCGCCAGCGCGTTCGAACCCGGCCGCTGGAACACGGCAAGCGCAACCGACGGATCCTTGTCGAGATACGAGTTCGACGAATAGTCCTGGCCCGTCAATTCGACCCGCGCGACATCCTTGATGCGTACCACCGCATTGGCGGTCTGCTTGACAACGACGTTGGCGAATTCATCCGGGTCCGAAAGCCGGCCCAGCGTCCGCACCGCGACCTGGAACGCAAGCTGGTTGGCAACCGGCGGTGAATTGAGGACGCCGGACGCAACCTGCACGTTCTGCCCTTGCAGCGCCTGGGTCACGTCCAGCGCCGTGATGTTCAGGGATTGCATCCGGTCCGGCTGAAGCCAGACCTGCATGGCGTAATCGCGCGCACCGAACACGACGATTGAGCCGACGCCATCGACGCGCGTCAGCACGTCCTTGACCTGGATATTGGCGAAGTTCGTCATGAAGATCGGATCGCGCGAACCGTCCGGCGAATAGAGATTCACCAGCAGCAGAATGTCCGGCGAGCTTTTTGCGACCGTCACGCCGATCTGTTGCACGGCTTGCGGCAGGCGCGGCGTCGCGGTCGCCACGCGGTTCTGCACCTGCACCTGTGCAATATCGAGATTGGTGCCGATGTCGAACGTCACCGAAATCGTAAAGCGGCCATCGGCGGTCGAGTTCGACGCCATGTAGAGCATGCCTTCGACGCCGTTGACCTGCTGCTCGATGGGAGCGACCACGGTTTCGGCAACCGTCTCCGCGCTCGCGCCCGTGTAGGCGCCGCTGATGTTGATGATCGGCGGCGCGATTTCCGGATACTGCGCGACCGGCAGGCGCAGGAAGCTCACGCCGCCCAAGATGATGAACACGATCGAGACAACCGCCGCGAAAATCGGCCGGTCGATGAAGAAATGCGAAATGCGCATCAGCTAAACTCGATCTGTTCGTTACTGGATAGTCGTCAGTTCAGGTCGCATCAGTTCATTTGGTTTCGGCGGGCTTCGCTGGCGCAGCGCCCTGTGGTGGACTTGCACCCGCTGCCGGCGCTGCACCCTGCTCCTGCGCCGTCACCTTCTGACCCGGCCGGACGCGCGCATTGCCGTTGACCACGACGTTGTCTTCCGCGGTGATACCGCTCTTGATGACGCGCAGCGGCCCGACCGCCTGGCCGAGTTCGACATACTTCTGCTGGGCTGCGCCGTCCGCACCGACCACCAGCACGAACTTGCGGGCCTGATCGCTGCCGATGGCGACTTCCGGGACCAGCACCGCCGCGTAAGGCGACGAGCCCGGCACGCGAATGCGCGCGAACATGCCCGGCGTGAACACGCCATTCGGATTGCTGAACACCGCGCGGCCGCGGATGGTGCCGCTCGCGCGGTCGATGGCGTTGTCGACGAAGTCCATCCGGCCCTGATGCACGAAATCCTTTTCGTCGATCAGCTTGAGCGAGACGATCACGCTGCCTTCGCGGCTGGTGACATCCTTGCCGTCCTTTCCGGCGCGTTCGTAACGCAGATAGGACGCTTCATCGAAGGTGAACTCGAAACGGATCGGATCGATTGAGTTGATGGTGGCGAGCAACGTGGTGTTGCCGCTGGTGCCGCCAGTCACGAGATTGCCGGGCGAAACGCGGCGGTCGCCGATGCGGCCCGTGACAGGCGCCTTCAGATCCGCGAACTCGAGATCGAGCGACGCCTGCGCGACGGCCGCTTCCTGCGCGGCGACGGACGCTTCCGCGACGCGCTTGGCCTGCGTGCGCTGGTCGAATTGCTGCTGGGTAATCGTCGAGTCACGAACGAGCTGCGAGGCACGCTGCAAGTCGCTTTCCGTAAACGCCAGGTTGGCGCGCGACTGCGCGAGCGTCGACTTCACCTGATCGAGCGTGTTCTGGAGCGGCCGCTTGTCAATGGAGAACAGCGGATCGCCCTGCTGCACGATCTGGCCGTCAGTGAAGTGAACGCGCTCAAGGTAGCCCGAAACACGCGCGCGGATTTCCACGGAGTTCACCGGCACGAACCGGCCGACGTATTCGTCCTGATCGGTCACGGTGCGCTGGGTCGGCTTGGCAATGGTGACGACGGGGGGTGGCGGCCCAACCTGCTGCTGCGGCTGTCCCTGACCGCAACCCGCGAGGCCGACTGCAACAGCCAAACCAGCGGCTGCGACCCAAATGGTCGAACGAGACATCACCCCTCCTTAAAACGCCTAGCCGGGCTAGTCCTACACATATGCTGCGGAGCAACAAAGGCACTGGGGTCAGGACAAGGTCTAATTGCCGTGTACTCGCCTTCTGACTGCGGTGAGCGCGCGTACAAGGGCCAAAGGAATACGACGAAGCAAACTACGGGATAATACGTTTTGTAAAACACACACCAAATAAGTGTATTTTCTAAACAATATACCGGTGGTTTAGAATTTGGCTTTGTTTGGCCAAACTTGAGCTAATTGGTTTGAAAAAGTCCAACGACCTGAAATCACCGGTCCGAAAAAGCGCTACAATAAAGTTTGCTGCCACAACCAAAATCCAAAAAACATTTTTGGCAGAACGAACCCAACTTAGGTGGCGCATTTGAATATCCAGCCACACAAAAGATGCAGCCAGTTTGTCAGATCCGCTCTGTTGTCGATTTAAGACGTTTTTGGTCCGCTCCCATCGATAAAGCGATAAAAGGCCGACTTCGAACCCCGCCCCCTTGGGCGTTTGTGTAACACACGGTGCCGAAAGCCAATTGGGATACAATGTTCGCGAAGTAAGCCAGCACCTGCAAATCGCCCGACGAGGCGGCTTTTGATTTGCTACTTGCATTAATCTCGGGGCAACAACTTCCCATGCTGAATATGCAATGGCCTATTTGGGTTTGTTTCGGCAACGTCGCGGCGCTTTCAGATCACCACGACGATTATAAAGAAGACCTCGAGCGACCGCCTTGCGGCGCTAGCGGGCGCGCTTTTCATAACGAAACATCTGGCTCACCCGTTGGAGCGCAAAAACTCTGTCCTCGGTCGAACCATCGGGGGTGAAAAGCTGGTCCAGGGCACACTCCAACGCCATGTTTCGTGCAGCGCGGACGCGCTACATGTCCCAGCGATCCAAATATTCGAAGGCAGAGCCCTGCGCGCTCGCAGTGCGCTCAGCCACGTAATCAAAGCGGCCCGCAGTTCAGAAATATCGCAAATTTTTCTAGCTCACGAACACATGTGAGTTCGGGCAGCCCTTGTCGCTCGCGATGGGCATAACGGAGGTGATGGGCGTCTGCCGGCGATCTTCCGCAAACGAGACACGGATGTGAAGCGACGAACTTGAGATGCGCCTTGTCGCGCACGCGGCGCGGTTCGCTAAGTGCGAGCGTACTCTTGTCGATCGCAATAGTTGTGTCGCGGCTTCGATCGTGCGATCTGTCGTGCGCGGATTCAGCGGACTTGGTCGTGGTCTCTGGTACGTCTGGAACCAGCCTGGTCGCGATTTCTGCCGTTGTCGGGGCATCGTCTGCGAACGACTGCATGCGAGACTGGAATGCTTGCTCGACGAGAACGGCATCTTGCGCAACCAATGTATTTTTGGCGATCAGACCGCCCCTCGCCCAATCAACTGCCTCCCGCTTTGAATTGAGATTGCCAACTTGCAGGATCAACTGTTCTCGCAACGCGGCCGACTGCCCGGCGTTCAGGGTTGGCCGAGGTTCGACCGCTGGTTTGCCATTGCGCCGGTACGGTGTGTGATAGGTCGGCTTCTCTTTCGGCTCGCGTTGGATGGCCGATGCCGGCAGGACGACGTTGGCTGTGCCGTTCGAGGTGCTGCTGGATTCCGGTGTCGCGTTGCCGGACTGCTTGACGTCGGGCGCATCAAGGTCGTCCTCTCCCGCTATCCCGACCAGGGTGAACAGGGCGTAGCGGCGGGCATAGGTCAGTGCTGCGCCCATCCGCCTGGGTGTTGCGATGTCGGAGGTCTGACACACTGGCCAGTCCGAGGAGATCCATTCGCCCGACGTATGCGCCAGCATGGTGGTCAGACTGACCGTGCCGGCCGGCTGATCCACGGATGTGGTCTGGACCACGGCAATCTCGTGCTTGCCCAGGGTCTTGCGGATGATGTCGAGGCCACTGGCCAGGGATGCATAGCGGAACGATTGCTCGGCCTGCCCTCCCCGCTGCGGCACAATGCCGGTCAGCAACTTCTCCGGGTTGACCAGCTCGATCTGGGCCTTGGCGAGCGCGGTCGCCAGCAAGCCAACCGATTGACTAGAGCGCTGCATGGGAACCCTCCATCGACAGGAGGTCGAAGCTGACTGCGCCAGACTTGGATCGCTTGGCCTTGATGCCGTGCCCGATGGCTTCCTTGGCATCCTCCGGCATCAGGACCTTGAGTTCCGCCTTGGACCGCTCGTGCTCCATGAATGCCGGGCGGGTTTCCCTGAACAGGTCCGCATATTCCGCCCAGGTATTGGAGGCGCTCATATCGACGGTGCGGACAGCCTCAATCCTTGGCCGGGGCGGCTCCGCCCCCATCACGGTTGGCTTCTCGCCGCTCTGGACCGCCTCCCAGAATGACCGCTCGGCTTCAACCAGCACCGCCTGGTAGATCGGATCAGCGGCGACCTTGATCTCTACCCATTTGCCGCCGCCGGTGATGATTGAGAGGACGGAGCTCTCGCTCTCAGCCGCCAGCATGTTGTGCTGGAGCTGCGGCATGTACTTCTCGGCCGCCGCCTCTTCCGAGAACGACCACGGCAGCATGAACTTCGCTTCGAACACCGCTCCGGTCTGCTCGACGATCCCGTCCAAGGTTGCCGCCATCCAGAGGTTCTGGCGGTGATAGGCCCGGTACTGGACCGAATGAACGCTGTGGCCCGAGTTCCTCTCATACCAGCGCCGGTTCAGGTCCTCGGTCACCAGCCCCATCTGGACAATCAACACATCCGACAGGTCCGGCGGTGCGATCTCCCCGCGCTTCTCGCGCCAAAGCTGGAGAAGGGCGGCATCGTCCTTCCCCATGATCCGGCGCGCGTCCGAGCCGCCGATGAACGAGCGGCGATCTGACTTGTGAACTTCTGCAACAAAATGCATCGAGCCATCTCCCATATGTGATACCTAAGGACTCACATATAGGTGGCATCAAGCCATATTCAATACCTCAGGTATTATTTATTTAATGGGTAGGTCGTATGGCTGAAGATCGTCTTACAAGCGAACTAATCCGAGCAGCCAGGGCGCTCCTGCGCCTGGAGCAACGAGATCTGGCCGAGGCGTCATTGATCTCGCTGCCAACCATCAAGCGCCTGGAAGCCAAGCCAGGCCCTCTGGGCGCGCACAGCTCAACCGTCTCAGCGCTCAAAAGCGCATTGGAAAATGCCGGCGTCGAATTTATTCCAGAGAATGGTGGCGGCCCGGGCGTGCGGCTTCGCATGCCTCCAAGGAAAAAATAGCATTCAATCTAAATCGGAAATGGCGGCTCTGGCCGGCCAATTCCACGTCGTTAGCAAAAGCCAAGCTATTCAAATGTATCTAACGGCGGAGGCTCGTTTTGGGAGGTCGGTCGTTGACCAAAGGCCGCAAACCACCGGCGGCCCATTAGTGCGCCAATAGTTCCGAAGTAAACTATGGCCCCTGTGAATCCCAACGCGGCCAATAAAGCGACATCGCCCAATCGTAACCAGGTAGCGAAGAGTGGGCTAAGCAGCCGCTCCCCAAGCAACAGCCCCGCGACAAGGGCTAAACCGGCGAAGAATAGCTTCAGGCCTGAAGTTTGCAGCCTGCTGTCCAGCGCGAACAACTTTTTTCGATACGCAAACCACAGCAGCAGCAGGAAATTGATCCAGACCCCGATGGATGTCGCGAACGCCAGCCCGACCTGCGCATAGTCCTTCATCAGCAGGATCTTCAACGCCACATTGACGACGACCGACGCGAACAGCGCCTTCACCGGCGTCGCGGTGTCGCCGCGCGCCAGAAACGTCGACGATACGCTGCGCAGGAGTACGAACGGCAGCAATCCGATGGCGTAGGCGGCCAATGTCGCGCCTGCGTTCGCCGCATCTGCCGCCGTGAATGCGCCCCGCGCGAACAACGCGCGCATTATCAGGTCCGGCACCAGCAGGAATGCGACAAGACACGGCACAGAAAGCAGCAGCGTGAACTCGATGGCGCGATTCTGCGCATTCAGCGCGCCCGCCTCGTCCCGCTTCGCAATCCGGCTCGCCATTTCCGGCAGCAGTACAGTGCCGACCGCAATGCCGATGACGCCGATCGGAAGCTGGTTGAGCCGGTCAGCGTAATACAACGCGGACAGCGCGCCGGCAGACAGGAAACTCGCAATGATGGTATCGGCGAACAGTGCGACTTGCGTGCCCGCCGATCCGAGCGTTGCAGGTCCCAGCGCCTTGAAAAACCGCTTCACGTCATCGTCGAGCTGGAACGCTGAAAACCGCGGCAGCAGGCCGAACCGCAGCGTATCGCCGCCAACCAGCAGCACTTCCAGAATACCCGCGATCAATACGCCCCACGCCGCGGCGTGTCCGGCGGTCGGGAAAAATGCCGCGAGCGCCAGCGTCACCATCATAGTGAGGTTGAGAAGGATCGGGGCGGCGGCAGGGGAAGCAAAGCGATGCAGCGTGTTGAGGATGCCGCCATAGAGCGTCACCAGCGACACCAGCAGCAGGTAGGGAAACGTGATGCGGGTGAGTTCCCCGGCGAGCGCAAAGCGCGCCGGATCGCTGGCAAATCCCGGCGCCAGCAACGCAACCACCGCCGGCGCGAAGAGAACCGCGATCACCAGCAACACGAGTTCGACGCTGAACAGTAGCGTGAAGATGCGGTCGGAAAACAGCTTGGCCGGGTCGGCGCCGCCAGCGCCCCGAACCCGCGCATAGGCCGGAACGAAGGCAGCGTTGAATGCCCCCTCGGCAAAGATGGCCCGAAAATGGTTGGGCAACCGCAAGGCGACGAAGAACGCATCGGCCACCGGGCCTGCGCCCAGTATGGCAGCCAGCATGATGTCGCGCGCAAAGCCGGTGGCGCGCGAGAGAAGCGTCAGGCCGCCGACGGTCAGAATGCGAGAAAGCATGGGTTCAAAGCCGAATCGTGGCGGACCTTGGTCATCCGGTTTGCCCCGCCTTTAGCCGGGCATCCATGGTTTTGTTCGGTATAGCCCAAATTACATCAACGACCGGGACAAGTGCAGCCTTTGAACAACCTTCGAAGCAGGGGCAAGCGCCCGAACCTCTTCGGGCGGACAATATCCATTGATTTCGATCCCTAATTCTGCCCAGCTTTTGACAGAACAAGTCTCCGGTGCCTACCGGGCAACACGTGGTCAGGCTTCACCGGAAAAGCCCTTATTCAAAATCGTAACTTTACGCATCGATCAAGCTTGTCGGATGGCAAGATCGAACCAGCGTACAACAGATGCTACATTTCAGCAGCAATCTCAAATGAACCCGCATCGACCAAAACTAATGCGTGTCGTAATTCCCGAGCTTGCCGCTGATCGTGAAAAAGTTTCTCTTGTGCCAGTTTGTAAGCTCCGCAAGCCAATTAGCAAGCGAGTGGAGTTTGACGCGCTCAAATGCATCTGCAAAAAATCGTTCTAAAGGTGAAATCTGCATTGAGCGTTCAATTTCGACGCGCTCCGCTCCTGTAAAATGATCGGCGCAATAATTTAACACAGCTTCGGCAGAATCTTTGTAGCCGAAAATAAGGAAAGCAATAATGGAATTTAGAGCCTTGGATTTAGCGAGTTCCCGATCTGCCATTTTGGCCACGATATCACGCACGCCTTCAGGCGATCGGAAATAAAGGGTATCGCCATAAATGATTTGTCCTTTTAGTTGGCCGAGTCTTTTGTTGTTGCGCCGCCAGAACACAGTCTTAATGTCGTAGAGTTGAAATCCAAGCTTCACCAGAACCGCATTCACGTCCGAAAAGAGCGCCTGCCCTTTCCATAATTCTTGAAAACTAGTTTCAATCTCAAATCCAATTACACCATTTGCAATCGTTTGAAGCCCACCTTCAATGATGTCTGGCTCCACTCCGTGTACATCGAGTTTTACAAAATCTGCGCTGGGAATCTCAGAAAACTTTGCCCGCAGCGCATCGTCAAGCGTGGCAACCCTTAATTGCTCCTGTCCAACCAGCTCGTACCGCTCGGGATCCGGGAAGTTTTCCAAGAACTCCGTATTAGCAGGGAAGGTCGAAGAACACTGCGCCTTTGCAGTCAAAAATAGCGTGCGCTTATCGCCAGCCTTTCCCAAAGCTGCATTGATATAAGTCACCCTAGGATCGGATTTATCGAGCAGATCGTACGTCCGGAGATCTGGTTCAAAGCCAATGACCCGCAGTCGCGCCCCGAGCACGTCCCATTTCCCCTGAAAGCCATCTGCTGCACCCACGTCGATCAGCAAGAAATCCCTTTGATTATTGATACTTGGAAGTTTCATTTGTGGGCCCCTTTTTTCCAAACTAAAGCCCAGCGACACAGATTGAAAGCCTCAAACGAAACTCCCGTCGGAACCCGGTCCCGCCCGCTTTGTGCCATGCAACTAGGATTTCTTCGTTGTGGCCCCACAAACTACAATGGCCGGGACAAGCCCGGCCATCAATAACAAATCTTGCCAACTATTGACCCGATGAAACGACCTTACCAACGCCCCTTACGCAGAGGCGCCATTGCGGGATCGTCCGTCGGCAAGGTGCCCAAATCGTTTCCGACAATCTTCCGGAGTGATTTGTAATCGATATTGAAGTGACTCAATTTGCCTCGCAGCCACCATCCCCAGAATTCGACAATCCCGTTCCACGTAACTTTCCAGCCGAGATGCCGCCAAGATGTATGAAGCACGTGTAAGGGAATAAGAATCCAACGCCAGTATAGGAATCGGAGTCGACGCTTCTATGTGCGATATCGACGCAACCGCAGGTTACTTAATAGCCAGGGTTTGTCTTACGGCAGCGATAACCCGGTCCTGTGCCGCGGCCTCAAGATACGGGTGCATCGGCAGGCTGATGACTTCGTCCGACAGGCGCTCCGAAACCGGCAAGCCGCCTTCCGCCACCGGAAAGTGCTTGTAGGCGGTCTGCTGGTGCAGCGATTTTGGATAGTAAATTGCGGTCGGAACGCCGGCAGCCTTCAGCGATACCGCGAGGCCGTCACGCACGCCGGGCTTCAGCCGGATCGTATATTGCGCCCATACAGACGTATAGCCATCAGGCACTGTCGGCACGGTCGCGACATCCTTGAGGCCTTCGGCATAACGCTTTGCGACGCGGTTGCGCGCCTCGATCTCGTCCGGGAAAATCTTGAGCTTCTCGATCAGGATCGCCGCCTGCATGGTGTCGAGGCGGCCGGTCATGCCGATGCGCACGTTGTCGTATTTGTCGGCACCCTGCCCGTGAACGCGCAAACTCTTGATAACCGCAGCCATATTATCGTCGTTGGTGAAGATCGCGCCGCCGTCGCCGTAGCAGCCAAGCGGTTTTGCCGGGAAGAAACTCGTCGCGCTGAAATCGCCAATCGCGCCCAGCTTGCGGTTCTTGTAGGTCGCACCGAAGCCCTGCGCGGCGTCGTCGAGCACGAAGAGGTTTTCAGCTTCGGCTACTTCGGCGACCGAGTCGTGATCCGCCGGCAGACCGAACAGATCGACCGGGATGATGCCCCTCACCTTGAGGCCGCGCTTCTTGGCTACTGCAATTGCCTTTTCCACGCTCGCGATATCGAGATTGAACGTCTCGGCCTCGACATCGGCGAAGATCGGCGTTGCGCCGAGGAGAACAACCACTTCTGCCGTCGCGCAGAACGTGAAGCTCGGGCAGATCACCGCATCCCCCGGTCCGACTTCCTTCGCCATCAAGGCCAGCAACAATGCATCGGTGCCGCTCGCGCAGGAGATCGCATGGCGCGCGCCGCAGAATTCCGCGAGTTGCTTTTCGAAAGCCGTCACTTCCGGCCCCATGACGAACTGGCAGTGGGTCGTCACCCGCGCAATCGCCTCGTCAATCCTGGTGCCCAGCCGGCGGCGTTGCGCGGCAAGATCGACAAACGGAATCGGCGTGGAATCGACTCGGGCGTGTTCGTTCATTTGAACTCCAGCTAGATCAGCGTGCGCCAAGCGCGCGTCAGCCGACAATGCGGCGTGTGGATTTACGCGGCGCTGCGACTTGTTCGGCATTTTCGCCAAGGCAGCGAATGGCGATCTCGAGGCTCGCGACGCCGGCCTCGCCGGTCACCGCCGGCTCTTCGCCGGTGCGGATCGCCTTGATGAAGGCCGCAAGTTCGGAGCGCAGCGGCTCCGAATGACCGACCGAAAGGTGACGCATCGAGTAACTGCCATCCGGCTGGAAGCCGAAGCATTCCGTGACCTGCCGCGTCAGCAGATCACCGATGACATACTTGCGCTTGGTGGCGACGTGAACGGTACGCGCCTTGAACGGCGTCAGCCAGTTGGTGTTGATTTGCGCCAGCACGCCGGAAGCGGTGCGGAACTGCAGGAGCGCAATGTCCTCGCGCTCGGCGCGCGTGCTGGAAAGCTGCGGCTGCACTTCGATGATCGGCGAACCGGTGAACCAGCTAATGAGATCGATATCGTGAACCGCGAGATCGATGACAACGCCGACATTCGACATGCGCGGCGGAAACGGACCGACGCGAGTGATCGAAATGGAAAGAATGTCCTCGCCCTTGATCGCTTCCCGGATCGCCTGGACCGCCGGATTGAAGCGTTCGACGTGACCGACCATGAGCGTGACGCCAGCGTGGCGCGCGGCAGCGATGATATCGCGGCCCTCTTCGACTGTCGTCGCGACCGGCTTCTCAACCAGCACATGCGCGCCGCGGCTGATACATTCGAGCGAAATGTCGCGATGCAGATGGGTCGGCGCCGCGATGGATACCGCATCGACGCCAAGATCGAGCAATTCCGAAACAGTCTTTACCGTGGCGCAACCCAGCGCGCGGCCGACGAAATCCGCCTGCGCCTGATCCGGCTCGACAACGCCGACGAGATGAACGCCGGGGAGTTCGGCAAAGACGCGCGCGTGATTGGAACCCATCACGCCAACGCCGACGACGCCAACGCGCAGCGTCTTTTCTTGCTTGTTATCCGTCGCTTTAACCATGCTTTTATTAGCCCACGCTGCGCGGAATCACGCGCTGCCCAAATCGCCCCGATGCCCCGGCTGGACCTGAAGTAACATAGCCCGCCGGGCATGGCGACTGTTGCGATGACTAGAGCGTAAACACGTTTTCTGTCAAAGCATTACAGCGCATTTCCACCGCCATTCGGGCGACGAATGCGCGAAAATACAGCTAAAACGAATCCAATGCCGTTATTCGGCGGCGCGCGGTACCGGGGCCTTAAGTGTTAATCCCGCAGCCAGCGTGTCGTCGCAGAACGCCTGGACCGCGCCAAGCGACAACTCAGCGCCGGTCTTGCTGCCGAGCGCGGGCAACTTCTTGAGAATATCCGCCGGCGCCGTGATGATGTGGCAGCCCATTTCGTCGGCTTCGATCACATTAAAGACTTCACGCGTCGAGGCCCAGATGATCTCGATGTTCGGGGTCTTGCGCGCACGCGCAATCGCATCCTTCGTGATGGGGCGATAATCGATGCCGAGATCCGCGAGCCTTCCCGCGAACACCGACACGCAGGCCGGCGCACCGCCCGCGAGCGCTTCCACCGCACGCTGCACCTGCTCGCTGGTAAAGATCGCGGTCATGTTGACCTTCACGCCTTCGCGCGACAGCGTGCGCACGGCGTCGTAAAGCCCCTCGCCCTTCGAGGTCGTCACCGGCAATTTGGCGTAGACATTCTTGCCCCAGCTTGCGATCAGGCGCGCCTGCGCCACCATTTCAGGAATGTCGTCGGAGATGACTTCGAACGAGATGTGCCGGTCCGGGACCGCCGCGACCATTTCGCGGGCGTAGGATTCATAATCCTTCACGCCGGCTTTCCTCAAAAGCGAGGGATTGGTCGTGAAGCCCGCGATCCAGGACAGCTTTGCCATGTCGAGCAACTGCGACTTGTCGGCGCTGTCGGTGAAGAGCTTGACCTTGAGGTCTTCCAGACTGACAGACATTGCTTGCTTCCCCGGCTCGATTCCTTGGCTTCATTTCCCGCCAAAATCTGGGTCAAATTAAGTGGCTTTGCGGGTGAATACAATTCGCGAATTGATCAGGTAGCCCCGAAATACCGCTATGGATAAGCTGGCTGCCTGGGCCATAAACAGCGACGATTTACTGCGGCCAATACCGGCGACCATGGAAAGCACTCCCGCCGTGAAATCTGATGCCGTGACCCAGCCCGGAACAAGCGCCATAAAAACAAACGCGCTGCCGGAAAAGCATTGGCCGTTTCTGGATTTCATCCGCTTTGCGGCGGCGCTGCTGGTGTTGTTCGGGCATTCGCGGGGATTGTTGCTGGAGGGCATCGGGCGCGTCGAACATCCGAACGTATTTGTCCGCGGCCTCTATCTCATCTCCGGCCTGCAGCACGAAGGCGTCGTGCTGTTCTTCATTGTCAGCGGCTTTCTGGTCGGCGGTTCGGCGTGGCGCATGCAGTCTGCCGGGAGGTTTGATTTCGGAACCTACTTCGTCAATCGCTTCGCACGCATCTACCTCGTTTACATCCCGGCGCTGGCGCTGGTGCTGCTGATCGACTTCCTCGGCAAGCACTATTTCATCGACTCGCGGTTTTACGGGCTGCGGCCGCTGCCGCCGTCGAACCTTTATGACGACTGGATGTGGAGCCAGATCCCGTGCCACCTCGCCGCGCTGCAAGGCATCCTGTGCACGCCCTGGGGCGTCAATCCACCGGTCTGGTCACTCGGCTACGAATGGGCGTTCTATCTGATCGCGCCGGCGGTCTTTTCGCTCCTGCTGATGCCGATGCGGCGCAAGGGCGCTGACCTTTTTATCGTCGCCGTAATCCTGATCGCGCTGACATGGTGGAACGCCGACTGGCTGACGTGGTTCCTGATGTGGCTGCTGGGCGCGTTTGCGGCAAAAATGTTTAAGAAGAAGAAGATCGGGATTTCGATCGGCCTTATTGGCCTCGCGTGCTGCGGCGGCGCGATAATTGTCTCGCGCCTCGCCATCCTGCCGCAGGGCGTTACCGACTGGATCGTCGCGCTCGGCATCGCTGCCGCCATCGCGTCGCCGCCGTTGATGAAAATCAGTGCTGGAATTCCCGGCGTGCAGCGTGGGGCGGGATTTTCCTATTCCCTCTACCTCATCCACCTGCCGGTCTGCGTTTTCATCGGCGCGCTCTACGAGCGGCTTTTGCAGTGGCCCGGCCAACTGGTGCAGCCGGACGTGAAGGGAATTGCGGGATTTGTGGGGATGACGGCGATGGCGCTGATCGTCGCCTATCTGTTCGCTCGCTTCACCGAAGATCATACGGCGGCGTTCCGGCGAAAGCTCATGCAGTGGCGCGCGCGCCTGATGGGCTAACTTCGTTGTTGCAACGACGCCTGCAACGTCTTGTCGATCTCGGCGGCGCGCGCCGCCCAGGAATGCTGCGTCAGCACGAAAGCCGCCGCGCGGTCGCCCATGCCGCGGGTGGCAACCGGATCTGCCGCAAGCTGCGCCACGGCACCGGCGAGAGCCGCAGCGTCATCGCACGGAATAACGATGCCGCAATCCCCCTCGCGTACGACTTCGGCCTGCCCCGGCAGATCGGTGACGACGGCGGGAATGCCACAGGCCAGCGTTTCATAAAGTTTCAGCGGCGAAATGCCGGTCGAGGATCGTCCGCTCGGGTTGGTGATGGGGATCAATCCGGCAATCGCGCCGGCGATCAGCCCGGGAATTTGCTCATAGGGCCGATAGCCGAGCCAGCGCAACGGCAGTCCGCTGCGCTCGGCTTCCTGCACCTTGCCCTCGTTGGCGCCCGCGCCAATGACGACAAGCTCAACGCCCTTCGGCCATGCCGGATGGCGCAGCGCATCGATCATCAGATCGACGCCATGCCATGCCGTCAGCCCGCCAAAGAATACGGCGAACGGCGCAACGCCTTCACGCGCTATCGGGTGGAACAGACCGGTGTTGGCACCGTTCGGGACGACCTTGATCGTGTTTTTCGGACTTGCGGCGCGTAGCCATTGTCCCAGTTCCTTTGTCACCGGGAACAGGCAATCGGCGGCGCGATACTGAGAACGGTAAAGCCAGCTCACGAACGGCCGGATCGGCCGCAGGATCGGGTGGCTTACGATGACGTCGAGTTCGGTGCCGTTGACTTCCTGCGCAACTATCTTGCGCACGCAGCGCGCCCACATCGTCACCGGCCACGCCAGCGGATGCGCGCGGACATAGAGGACGTCGTAACGGTTAAGCCGCACAATAGCGTTGAACGCAGCGCGCGAATATTGCCAGGTCCGCTCCCATGCCCGGCGCGTCTGGCCCTTGGCCACCGGCGGCGGCGCGTAAAGGTCGATCTGCCAGCCGATGCGGCGCAGGTTATTGATGACCTCACTGATATGAATGTAGCTCGCCTGCCCCTTGTGCGGGACATCGAGCGCGAAATACGCGAGGCGACGCGGGTCAGACGAGTTCGACATTGAACTGCTCGATCCAGCGCACGACATTGATTGTGCGCCAGAAATCAAATCCAAAAGCCGCCGATTGTGAGGTCCGCGATTGCAACTCGCGCAGCGCAACGTCGGCCTTCAGCCAGGGTATCGATCTCGCCGTGTCGCTCTCCAGCGTGCGGGTAAACCACGGCGTCAGTTCGCGCGCCCACATGCTGTCCGGTGTCGAGAATGCAACCTTGTCACGCCGGTCGAGAATGGCATCCGGCACGATGCCGCGCATCGCCGCGCGCAGCGCAGCCTTGGACGTGGCGTTGCCGTCGATGAAATGATCCGACGGCAGCGAATACGCAAGGTCAGCGATTTTGGCGGTCAGGAACGGCACGCGTGACTCAATCGAATACGCCATTGAATTACGATCGCCATAACGTAACAGCGCCGGCAGGACGGTTGTCAGCAGGCTTTGCGCCATCGCCTCGTGCAGCAAGTGCCCGCCAGCCCGAATGCCGGTTGGAACGGAGAACGTACCTTGCCTGACGAACCAGGTGCTGTCGATCCAGTTGGGCAATAGCGGTTTGCCGACGAACAGGCGCGCAAAGCCGCGCAGGCCCGGCGGCACGGCGGGTTCGAAGGCCTGCGCGATCAACGCATTGCCGACGCCCGGCAAGCGCCGCATCGATTGCATCAGGCGCATTGCCTCGCCGAACTTGAACGCACCGAGCAGCTCACTCAACCTTCGCGCGAGATAGGGGCGATAACCGCCAAACAACTCGTCCGCGCCCTGCCCGTCGAGGATGACCTTGATGCCGCTGTCGCGCGCCAGCCGCATGACGCGGTTCTGCGCATACATCGAAAGGCTGCCGAACGGCTCGCCCTGCACGCGCACGAGTTGATCGATGTCGGACACGATTTCCGACACGCCGACGCGCACCGTGTGCTGCGCCGCGCCGGCATGGCGGGCAGCGATGTCAATATAAGGTGTCTCGTCAACGTCCGAGCCGGTTGCCGCGAAACTGAAGGATTGCAGACAGGCGGCAGCGCCGCCGACTTCGCGGCTGCAGGCAAGAATGGCCGACGAGTCGATGCCGCCGGAGAGCGCAATCCCGGTCGGGACATCGCTGCGCAGGTGCAGTCGGACGGAATCGATCATCGCATCGCGAATCTCGGCAGCGGCTTCCGCAAGCGGGCGCGAACGCGGATCGAGGGTCGGACGCCAGTATTTTTCCGGCCTGGGTTCGGCGGGGCTGTCGAGCAGGATGCGCGCGTAGCTGCCGGCAGGCAGGCTTTTGACATTGGCGAACATGGTGCGTTCGCCTTCGTCGGTCTGGCCGGCAGCGAGGAACAGGCACGTCCGCGCATGGTCGATCTTCCGCCCGACGCCGGGCACATCCAGCAACGGCCCGATCTCGGAGGCGAACGCGAGATGCGCGCTGCCTTTGGCCCAGAACAGCGGCTTGATGCCGAAAGGATCGCGCGCAATGAAGATTTCCCGGCGCTGGCGGTCGAGAATGACAAACGCGAACATGCCGGTGAACCGGCGCAACGCGTCGTCGCCCCAACGGTCGAAGGCTGCGAGGATGACTTCGCTGTCCGACGAGGTGCGAAACACATAACCACTGCGCATCAGCTCATCGCGCAGTTCGATATAGTTGTAGACCTCGCCGTTATAGATGAGCACGTAACGCTCATCCGCCGACAGCATCGGCTGGTTGGCGCGCGGGTCTAGGTCGATGATCGACAGGCGGCGGTGGATGAGCGCGGCCTCGGCACTCTCCGGGTCGGACGGCGCACCGGAACGGCGGAACGTGGCAAGGCCCGCGGCGTCCGGCCCGCGATGCCTCAGCGCTTTATCGAATGGGGCGCAGAGACCTGGCGGCACCCGCTCGCCCGGCAATGCAAAGATGGCTGCAATTCCGCACATGCGATCAGGTCCCGCCCGCGAGGCGGCGGTAGTGGCCGATCAGCGTATCAGCGTTCTTGTGCAAGTCGTAGTGCTCCCGGACATGCGACAGCATCAGGGCAACGCGTGACCGCGCCGCACCGGGATCGCTTGTTGTCTCCATCATGGCGGCAGCCAGCCGCGCCGGGTCGCCAACCGGCACCGCAAGCGCCCTGCCGTCCCGCGCAAGATCAATGCAGCCCGGCGCAGTCGTCGTCACGATCGGAAGCTGCGCGAAGGCAGCTTCAACCAGCACAGTCGGCAGACCTTCATAGTGCGACGGATGCACCAGCAGATCCGCCGCTGTCATGGCCATCGCCACCGCATCGGCCGGTTGCGCGCCCATGCACAGCGTATCGGGCGATTGCGCGAGCGCCTCTCGTAGCGGTCCGTCCCCGATGGCGACGGTCAGGATATTACCGGCAGGAAGATGCGGCAGCGCCGCGATTAGATCGCCGATTCCCTTCGTCGGCGTCACGGCGCCGACATAGAGCGCGATCTTGCGGTCGAGCGGCCAGCCCAGACGGCTGCGCGCTTCGCTGCGCTCCGGCTGGTTGGCAAACCGGCTTTCCGCAGCGCCGATGGACAACCACGGCACCGGTAAGGACGTTATTTCCGTGGCCTTCGCGGCGAGCGTGGGGCCATTCGCAAAAGCATAGCCGGCGTCCGCGATGACGCGCTTCAGGAGCCGCCGGTTACGGCTGTTGTGAAACGGATAAATGTTGACGTCGTCGCCGAGCATGCCGACGGCGTAAGGCACTTTCCAGTTACGCGCCAGCAACCGCGCCGCGTTTCCCGTCGGCAGTGCGAAATAGGCCTGAATAACGTCAGGCTTCGGCAGAGCGAGGTTACGCACCGCCAGATAGCGCGTCAGGTCCGGCACGAAGCGTGCATTCTCACGCGGCAATGCGAAATAGCGCGGCCGAATAATCTTCAGCGTACCCTCGGTCTGCGAAACCGGTGAATGTGCATAAGCACGCCACTTAGCGCTGCGGCCGGCAAGGAACGACGGCACCCACGGCATCGGCGCGACGATGGTCACGTCCAGCCCGGCATCGGCCAACAACTTGAACTGGTCGCGATGGAAAATGCCGGCGACATTTTGGCCCCACGGATAACCTTCCGTGACAATCAGCAGCTTCAACGTCATCGGGCGTGCGGTCTTTCGACAGCATGACCCGCTCTAGCCGCGGCAATCACCGCACGAAGCCCGTCGTCCAGCGCGGTGGGAGTGCTACGGCCGGTCATCGCAACCAGCCGTGTGCGGCTGCCAAAGCAGCGCGCGACTTCAAACGAATCACGGGCCGGCGGCGATTCGCGCAATTCAATCGCCGAACGCGAGCCCGTCAACGCCACGATGCGTTCCGCAAGCGACCGCACCGACGTCTCCTGCCCGCTGCAGGCGTTGATGATTTCCGCGCCCTCGACTTTTTCCGCGCAGGTCAGCGCTGCGGCGGTCACGTCATCGACATAGACAAAATCGCGCGTCTGCATGCCATCGCCGTAGATCACGATGGGTTCGTTCGCCAGCGCGTGCCGGACAAAACGGGGAATGACCAGCCGTTCGTCCTGCCGCGGTCCGTAAATATTGAAGATGCGCAGCGAAGCCGATTTCAACCTATGTTCGGTGTGCTGCGCAGCGAGATAAAGTTCGTTGAACCGCTTGGCTACACCATAGTTGGAAACCGGCGCAACATGGGACGCTTCGTCAAGCGCCGTATCGCCACCGGCCTGGCCATACACCGCCGACGAAGAAGCAAACACAAGGCGCGCAACCTTGTGCGCAACCGCCGCGGCGCAGACGTTACGAAGGCCGATTTCCTCCACTTCCATCGTGCGCGCGGGCTGCTGCGTGTAGGCCTCCATGCCGACCATCGCAGCGCAATGGATGATCGCATCGCATCCATGCACCGAAACATCGACGGCCGCGGCGTTGGTAATATCGCTTTCAATCGCCTCGACCCGGCGCAGCGTTTCAGGCGAAAGGCCCTTGCCGTGCAAATGATGATCGAGCACGCGCACCTGTTGGCCGCCCGCCAGCAGGCGATCCACCATATGACTGCCGAGGAAGCCGGCGCCGCCCGTCACAAGTGCTTTGAGTGTCATATGCGGTTCAGCTTACCCGCGACGCGGATGTTTGCCGCCCGCCACACACATAACGCACAAATGGCGCAGGAGACATCGCAAACCCTTTTGCCATTTCAGTCACGCCTGACAGATAGCGGCCGGAAAGCAAGAGATCGCGGCCCATAATTCCATGCAGCCGTGCGAGATGTGCCCGGCCGTTGCGCAGCGCTTGCGCCGACAGACCGGGCAACTGTTGCGCATTGCCGAAAATCTCGATGGATTCCTGGTGACGCAGGATCATGTAACCCGGTGCCCGCGTGGTCTGACCGCGATGTTCGCGCAAATCGAGCAGCGGCTCACCCACCATTCCAAGCCTGCCCTTCCGGGCCAGCAGCAGCCACAGGGCCATATCCTGCGCGAAAGCGTATTGCGCGGGATACCCCCCGACGTCGAGCGCGGTCTCGCGGCGGAACATGCAGGAGGAATGCGCGAACGGATTGGCGGAGGTCAGCAACTCGTACAGCGCAGTTGGATCAGTTGGCGGCGTGAAATGCGCAAACACCGCACCGGCCTCGTCGATCATGCGGGCATGCGTGCCGGCAAGATTCATGTCGGATTGGGATTCGAGCAGCGCAACCTGCCGCGCGAGCCGCTCGGGGGCGGAAACATCGTCGGCGTCCTGCCGGGCCACATAGATGCCGCGCGCCAGCGCGAGACCCTTGTTCATGGATTCCGTCAGCGTCAGCACCTTGTCATTGCGCACGCGCACCACGCGAGTGTCTTGATAGCTATCGAGAATGCGCGCGGTCGTATCGCTGGATGCGTTGTCGATGATGACAAATTCGAAATCGGCGAACGTCTGATGGAGAATGCTGTTCACGGCTGGCCGCAAAAATGCCTCGCCGTTTAGCACCGACATGAGCACGCTGACTTTTGGCGTCATCGCTTAGCGCTGTCAGCCGCAGCGGGATCGAGCAGGTCGCGACTGAGGGCGTCCGCCAGCTTCGCCGGTTTCCATCCTAAGATACGCCGCGCCTTGTCGTTGCTGCCGAACATCGCCGGCGGATCGCCGGGCCGCGCTGGGCGGACGCCGAACCGCAACAACGCCGGATCGGCCTCCATTATCATTGCGATTCTGAGAAGGAGATCGCGCAGCGGTGTCGCTTCGCCGCTGCAGATGTTGAAAATATCGAACGGCGTGCGCTGCATGTCGTTATGCACCGCGACGTAGGCATCGCACAGGTCACTGATCCCGAGAAAATCTCGCGCCTGCGTGCAGCTCGAAAGATCAACCAGTGTGTTACGGCGGAGCCCTTCAACGACCTGCGCCAGCAGCTTCTCGGGACTGTCTAAAGCCCCAAAAGGAACGTAGACGCGCGCGACTCGTGTCGGTACGCCAAATTGCGCGGCGAGTTGGCGCGCGCGCAGCGTCTCCGCAAGTTTCGACAGGCCGTAAGGCATATCCGGGAAACAGGCATCGTCCTCGCGGGCAGCTGCATCCGTCGTGGAATACTCCGCGCTCGAGCCCGTCACGATCACGCTGCAATCGCGCGCGGCGAGGCTCTTATAAATGTGCGTGAGCGGCACGACATTCGCGGCAAAACCCAGCGCGCTGTCGTAATCGCTTGAGGCGTAACCGGCGGCGTAACCAGCGTGATGCAGCCAGAGCGAAGGCTTGAACCTCTCAACCACCGCAGCCACGGCCGCCGCATCCGTGGTATCGAGTTCAACAAACTTGATTGCGCTGTCAAGTTCATTCAACCGGGCCGCACGAATGCCGTCATAGGTGTCGCGCGGCTTGCTGATCGTGCCCACCACGCGAAATCCCTCGCGCGCGAAACGGCGCGCCAGGTGCATTCCCACGAAACTGGAAATGCCGGTGACGATGACAGTGCGGTCAGCGGGCATTATGACCAATCGAATTCAACCGGAGGGTCCGTCAACGGACGCGTCTCACCCTCATCCGGCTCATGGCCGATGGTCGCGCAATTGGCAACCAGCGACGCGTCTGGCGCAAGGCCCTTGAATGCGCTCCATACGCCGGGCGGCACGCACACCAGCGCGTAAATCGCATCAGGGCCGAGCTGCATATCCACAATTTTGCCGCTTGTCGGGCTTTGCAGGCGGCCGTCATACAGCACAACGCGCACGCAGCCGGCAGGAACAGCAAGATTCTGCGTCATCCGCTTGTGACGCCGCCAACCCTTGATGGCATCGCAATTGACCGTCGAGAAATAGATTTCGCCGAACGCCTTGAAATGCGGCGCATCGGCGCGCAGCATGTGCATCACTGCGCCGCGCTCATCCTTGATGATCCGCAGCGGAATGATCTCAACGCCGTTGATCACGTAACGGCTCCGACGTAATCGGCAATCTGGCGCTTCGTCACTTCAACAGCGTTATCGCCCTGCCCGGCGGCGCGGTACCATTCCACGGTCCTATCAATGGCGCGAGTGAAATCCCAATGCGGCCGCCAGCCAAGCTGGCGCTTGGCCTTGTCGCTTGAGAGCATAAGCAATTGTGCTTCGTGAACGGCTTCGGCTGGACGGTCGATGACGACCTTGCCCGAGCCCCAGGCCGTCACAACCTGCTGCGCAATTTCGTGAACCGTGCGGACATTCTGCGTATCGGGCGCGAAATTCCAAGCGCCCTTGCCTTCCTCGCCCGCCTTGAACAGGCGGGAAGCCAGCGTGAGGTAGCCGGACAACGGCTCCAGCACATGCTGCCACGGCCGCGTCGCATCGGGATGGCGCAATACGATGGGCGCACCGGACTGCAGCGCGCGAATACAGTCCGGCACGATGCGGTCGCGGGAGAAGTCACCGCCGCCGATGACATTTCCGGCGCGTGCGGTTGCCGCTGCAAAGTGAGGCCGCTTGGCAAAGAAGGACTGCTGATAACAACCAAACACGATTTCCATCGCCGCCTTGGACGCGGAATACGGGTCCGCACCGCCGAGTTCGTCGTTTTCGCGGTAAGCGAGTTGCCACTCCTTGTTGAGATAGCATTTGTCCGAAGTAATGAAGACAAGCGCACGAACGGATGGCGTCTGCCGGATAGCTTCCAGAACAAAGATGCCGCCGGAAATATTGGTCGCGAACGTATCGACCGGCTTCTCGTAGCTCAGCCGGACCAGCGCCTGCGCCGCGAGGTGAATGACGATCTCCGGCTGGAACGCGCCCATCGCTTCGCGGACCGCATTTACGTCGCGAACGTCGCCATAGGTCTGGCGAATGCGCTCGCCGCAGCGCAATTGCTGGAATAGTGGCGCATCATCGGCTGGCGGCAACGCGAAGCCCGCGACCTCGGCGCCAAGATCGACCAGCCAGCTACAGAGCCAGCTTCCCTTGAAGCCGGTCGAGCCGGAGACGAGAACGCGGCGGCCGCGAAACGTCGCGAGCGCTTCTACCAGACTTTCCACGGCGCCTTGTCCTTGTCATACATGTCGTTGAGCAGCGCATAGTCGCGATAGGTATCCATGCATTGCCAGAACCCGTCATGCGGATACATCGCCATCTGCCCTTCGCGGGCGATGCGCTGCAGGGCTTCGGCCTCCAGCACCTGATCTTCCCGCGATGCGTCGAGAAAGCTGAACAGGCGTTTGTCACAGACAAAGAACCCGCCCGAGATGCGTCCGCCAGTGGTCTGCGGTTTCTCGTTGAACTCGCTGACGCGGCCCTCGGCGCTGTGTTCGATCTCGCCGAACCGGCCCGGCGGGCGCACGCCGCTTACCGTGACGATGGGCTTGTGCTTGCGGTGGAATGCGATCAGCGATTTGAGGTCGACGTTGCTGACGCCATCGCCGTAGGTCAGCATGAATTCATCGTCACCGATGTGCCGTTCGATCCGCTTCAGGCGGGAGCCGGTGAGCGTGTCATTGCCGGTTTCCGCCAGCGTAACGCGCCAGTTGATATTGCGCTGGCCGTTCTCGATGGTGATTTCGCCGCTGCGGCTGAAATCGACCGTGAAGTCGGAGATGCGCGTGTTGTAGTTGAGGAAAAAGTCCTTGATTGCGTGGCTCTTGTAGCCGAGGCACAGGACAAAATCCTTGAAGCCCGCGGCGGCGTAACCGCTCATGATGTGCCACAGGATCGGATACCCGCCGACCGGAATCATCGGCTTGGGCAAGTCATCGGCAACGCCGCGGATGCGCGTACCCTGTCCGCCGCAAAGAATGACAACTTTCAATGTACGCCCCTTAGGTTGTTGTCGATTCGCTCAAGAAAATATTCTGCAGTTATAGCCGGACACCGGATGGGCGCGTCATGGGATCGCCTTATTTCCTGCGATTGCCATCGCATGATGGGCGATTTCTGCCCACATCTCGGACTTCGGTGTTGCTATACAGCGCCGGAAATGAACAAGAGCACTTTCAAGCTGGCTAGACGCGAAAGCCGGGTCAGTCAAAATCCGCTCGATCAACTTTCTTATGGTTTCCGGCCGACGCCCCTTCAGCGGGTATTCGTCCGGCATATTATCGAGATCAAGACCGGTTGAGGGGCCGACATAAATGGCCGGCACGCCCGCTGCTGCGGCTTCGAAACAGGTAGTCGAAGAATTATATAGAAGGACCGAAGCACGCTCCAGCCAATCGGATGCCGTCCCTTCTACAAATCGAACCACGCCCTCAACGCCAAGCAGCGAAAGCTTTTCCTTCACCGCATTTCGGAAAGCCGATCCAGTATGCGGATGAAAGTTTGCGACGAATTCCACGCCTTCCATGCCTAAAATTGCCTGGGCGCCTTTATGCAGCAGTTCTACGGCCTGGCCAACGTCGGCAGGGCAACTTGCCAGTACGATGTTTGACTTCTGTGAAGGAGTCTCTGCGCGTGAAGGCGCATCACCATACAGCTTCGGATGACGTATAGCTCCACCAACCATGAGCCGCTCGCGCTTGGCGCCAAGCGTAATCAGCCTCTCTCGGAACTCTTCGCCGATGGTCACCAGAATGTCGGGCGCAGAACCATCATTCCATTGTTGAGTGCTCGGATGTCCGCTGAGGAAACGCTCCGCAATCGGCGCGTGTTGAACGCCAACCAGAACTGTACCGGGCAAATCTCGTCGAAACCCGGCAAGCATGGTCTTTTCCCACGGCTGATTTTCGTAAGTATACATCACCACGCGTGGTGCAAAACCGTGCTGCTTCAAGCCTTGAGCTAGGCGCGAGTATAACGCGGCGTACAGCAAGCGAGACGATGCCATGACTCGCGAAATCGCTAGCCGAACCAGTGGGGAGAGATCGATCCCCTCAAAAACTATGTTGCGACGGACTGCAAAAGGAAAAGCGAAATAAGCAGCATAGGCGAGCACGACACCTGATAGTTTGGAAAAGCTGCCGATCAATCCCGCAGGCGTGGCGGATTCAGCAACGTTTCTCGCAATTGCATTCACAGGCGCAACCCAAACCATCGGATTGGCGAGAAATCCGGTATTCAAACCCTGCTCTCGCAACCAGGAAGGCACAAGGCCAAAGAAACCATCCCTTGTTACGGCAACATCTGAGGGAAATGTATCGGCACCGGCCCAGGTCAAAAACCACAAGCAAGTGTCTTTTAGCCGTTCGGCTTTAAGGTGGCCGTGGCGGCTGATCGCTCTCCGCTCACGTAGCCACGCCCGCAGAAAGGAAAGATTTTCCTTTATCGCCCGAAACAACGTCGCACTTTTTATACTTGGCCCTTGCCACCGAACTGTTATTCCCGCACGCCGACAGACGTCAGCTAACGAACGCCCTAGAGCGTCATCGTCAACCACCACAAATAACTTGCCGCCTGCGCGCACGGCTTCGACCAATGCAATTCCCCGGCAAAGATCGAGATAGAAATCGCAAACATAGGGATTTGGCTCTGCAATATCGCTCGCAAGCCACGAAATCGGAAATCGCCTGGAGGCCAGATTAATGTCACTATCGATAACGGATCGTCTAATACGCCAGGCTACCGCGTTGACGATATCGCCAACCATTCCTTCAATGATTTCCGAAGGAAGGGTCGCACTCAGCAGTTTGAAGCGGACGTAGTCGTTGCCGAAATACCAAAGTGACCGCGTTTCCGCCGGCAGCAAGCAGCCATCCCAGAGCCCATCCCAATCTTGGCCAACAATGCAGACGTCAGCCGGCGCAAGTCCGACAGATGCTTTCACAAGGCCTCGGGAAAAGCGGTCACAGGAAGATGAAGCTCAACGCTCGGCGCGATAGCGTCTCCGGCCTGGATTGCCTTGCGCACCGAAACAACAGCAAAAACGAGTTTGTCGAACGGTGTCGTCGCGGTGCTTGAAGGCTTTCCCCAATAGCCATACGCGAGTATGTCTGAAGGCGCAGGATCACAACGCCCCAACATGTGAAAAGCGTCGAGGGTATTAAAAACGGTGTATTGGGCGCGCTCGCCAGCAGCTTCCGGCGCGGCGATTCCATCAGAAATAATCTGATAGCTCTTATCGATGTCGCAAACCGCCTTTCCCGGCGTAAGCCGAAGGGAGAGAACAAGACTTCCGCCCGGCGCAACCCTGTCCCAACACGCGGCAAGCATACCGGAAGCATCAATATTCCAGTCGATCACACTCAGTCCCACAACAAGGTCAAATTTCCTGGCACCGAGCTGAGGGCAATCACAGATATCGGCTGCGATAAAGGCCGCCGGAAAGGGTAATGCTCCGGCGCCCTGCCGGGCGATTGTGATAGTTTCTTCGCTGATATCCACACCGGTATAGTCGTCGATGGCGAACCGTTCGCCGAATGCGTTAGCCAGTCCTCCGACGGCGCAACCCACATCAAGCACCTGACCGAATTTCCGGCCACTGCCCGCGACGCGTTCAAAAATCCAGCGTTCCGATGCGTAAAACTCATCCCATTTCCGGCGGTGCGCCTGGAAATAGCGCGCAAGATGCGGGGTCTGATATGCGATGTTCCTGGGCATATCCAAATCCCGGCGCTAGGCCGCGTGCTCTCGTGAAGCTGATTCAAAGTATCTTGCACAAAGATGCCGGAATCTTTCGTCAACCGGCTGGATCGAGCGGGCAATCTTGCCGTCACTGTGCGGAAGAACAACGGTTGCGGTTCCGCTGCCCCGGTTCTTCTTATCTTTTGAAAGTGCGGTCAAAAAGCGGTCCATTGGCACGGGGACATTCAGAAAGCCTCGCGCATTGCGCCGTAACGTCGACCGCATACGCGTCACCGTGTCTTCGCCGGTCATACCTATGCCTCTGGCAACTTCCAGCGCAACATCCATTCCGATCGTGACGGCAATACCGTGCGGCACACCGAAGTCCGTCGCAGCTTCAATAGCGTGACCGAAGCTGTGACCAAAATTGAGGACATTCCTAACACCGAGATCGAACTCATCGGCCTCGATAAAAGGCTTTTTTATCACGAGCGCGCGATGAATGTATTCGAGCATCTTGTTCGGGTTAGAAAACAGACTGTCGTAATCGCGCGCGAGCCGGTCGAATGAGGCTGGACCATCGATCGCGTGGACCTTGAGCATTTCACCAACGCCGGACCTTAAATCGCGCTCATCGAGCGAAGGAAGGAAACGTCCAGATATCCAGACCTGGCTGGGCGGCGTAAACGTGCCCACAATGTTCTTTGTATCGCCGCTGTTGATCGAACTTTTCGACCCGATGCAGGAATCGCACTGTGCCAAAAGCGTCGTCGGCAAGAACATCCAGTCGATGCCGCGCATCAAGGTTGCCGAAAGAAAACATGTGATGTCCTGGATGATGCCACCGCCGATTGCCAGCAAATGATGGTCTTTGCGGATGCCACGTTTCAGCAGTTCTGCGACGAACTCCGGCATGCGCTCGAGCGCCTTGTTCTTTTCGGTCGCCTCCAGTTGCAGGACCGAATTTCCAGACAAAAGCGGCGCAAGTTCCCCTTTGTGCAGTTCTGCCACCCGTCGATCCACTATCACATGCACGTCCTGCACGGCGGCCGCGAGCGTCACCGCATCATCGGCAAAGGCAACGTGATAAGGGCCGACGTGGGACTTGATTGATAGCGACTCAGACACGGGTAAATCCTCCGTCCACGGCGATGTTCTGGCCGGTTATGTATGTGTTCTCAGGGCCTGCCAGCCAGGAAACAAAAGCGGCGATTTCCGCAGGCTGCCCCAGCCGACGCGCAGGAACCTGCGCGAGTAACGCATCCATTTCAGCGGGGCCAACAACCCGGCGCGTCAGTTCGGTATCGATGAAGCCTGGGGCAATGCAATTGACCATGACACCATCGGCGGAAACTTCGGCGGCCATCGCAACGGTCATACCATCAAGCGCAAACTTGCTTGCTGAATAACTGGCACGCCCGCTGCGACTGAGTTTGCCCCAGATGGAGCTGATCGAAATAATGCGCCCCCACTTCTTTTGGCGCATTCCCGCCAACACCGCCTTGCTGATCGCAAAAGGCGCGAGCAGGTTGACCCGTTGAATTCTTTCAAAGTCAGCCTGTTCGATTTCGGCAAAAGGCCCGATTTTATTAATGCCGGCGTTATTGATCAGGATATCTGGAGCGAGAGGGACAAGCGCGTTCAAGAAACGGTCCAGCGACTCCTGTTCCTCAAAATCAACGGCGAAGTATTTGCTACCATTCGGCCCCTTGTCGCCAACTGAACGGCCGGTTACCAACACCTCTGCGCCGTCAGCCAGAAAACGCTCTGCGATCGCATAGCCAATTCCGCGGGTCGCACCCGTAACAACGGCAATTTTTCCAGCGAGGGAACCCATCGTCAGTATTTTCCCCAGCAGATATCCTTGAGAATTTCCCGCTCTACGATTTTCAGATCGACGGCGCTATCAACCGAGAACGAAGGAATATTCGGATAGAAAGCCACCCGCTGGCGCAACCCCGTCCCGCAAATGCGATTGCTGTCACAGGCTTCTAACAACTCAAGGGGCGTCGGCGGCAGCTCTGTAAATTTTTTCAGGTAATGCTGACGAAATGCCAGAATTCCATAAATTCGTCTCGCGCCGAGATCCGGCGTGAAAGTCCTGCAGTAAGGGATCGGCGCACGCGACGTATAGAGAACGTCACTATTAATATCGTGAACTATTTTAACGGTATCTGGATTGAGGAACACTTCCTCATCTACGACGTGCATACCCAGCACTGTTCCTTCAACTGTGGCATCCTCGAAGAACGGGCTGCAAACCGCATCGATCATGTCGGGTTGCATCATCGGCTCGTCGCCTTGAACACAGACGACAATATCGTCAGGTGCGAGCGCAAGCCCGCACTTTTCTGCACCTTCCGCGACACGGTCGAGCGCGCGCGTATGCGTATCCGCTGTCATAATGACAGGAAGGTTCTTGGACCGAGCAAAGGCCGCGATCTCTTCATCACAGGTGCAGATAAACAGTCCGGACCATTTGCCGTACATCGCTGCCCGATGCCAAACATGTTCGATCATCGGCCTGCCATGAATAAGGGCGAGAGGCTTCCCCGGAAAGCGGCTCGCCTTCATGCGGGCTGGGATAAGACCAACAATCTTCGTCATACCATTTGCCTTTAATCGATCTGGACTTTGTCGTTCAAATTCCAGCGAGCGAGCCAAACTGGGTCCGCGCAATAAATCCGGTACACGAGCTGCATGGTCCGCAGCGCGTCCTTCGACGAACCATTCGCCACCGTCCCGTCGTTCAATATTGTGTCGGAGAACTCCGCGATTTCGTTGGCCCACGAAGGATCAACTTTATAGCTCGTTTTCTGTTCGCGCGGATCGCCGCCATCGTCTTCCGCGGCAAATACCACAGTCATCGTCTCAGCGCCGTAACTCTTGGATCCCGAGAGAATGCCGCTCAGTACAATCGCCCCCTTCGAAAGCGTAATTTCCAGTGAAAAGCGATGCCGCCATTGGGTCGCCGTCGAATGCACCGAAGCGACGACACCCCGGTCGCTTCGCATCAAGGCATAAGCATTGTCCTCAACGTCGTGACGCCAGAAATCGTTGGTGACGATGCTGTGAACTTCTTCAAACTCGCCGCCAAACAAACGGATCAAATCGAGCAAATGAATGCCTTGATCCAGCAAAATTCCGCCGCCCGCAACGGCGCGCTCAACACGCCAATCGGAATCTTTCCCGAAACTGATAAAGCGCGACTTCCCGTAAATCCCGCGCATGTTAATGACATCGCCAAGCTCACCCGAATGTACGATGCGCAAAGCATCAACCACCGATTCATGATAGCGATGATTAAAACCGTACTTGAGCTTTTGGCCGGGATGCTTCCGTTCACAAGCGATGACGCGCGCAACGTCGGTCAAATCTCGGCCGGGGGGTTTTTCACAGAACACATGCAGTCCGCGTTCCAGCCCGGCAATGGTTACGTCGGCTGCCACGTCATTGGTGAGGCAGACAAAAAGAATATCTAGATCTTCCTTCAGCAAGTCCTGAGCATTCGTATAGGCCACAACGCCATCAACCTCGCTCGTGCCCGAGAAGACCCTATCGCACACGGCAACGGTTTTCAGACGCGGATGAAGATCGATAAAATGCCGACGGCGTTTCCCGACAACGCCATATCCCGCGATGCCAACGCGCAATACGCGCTGTTCAGACGACGGATTATTTGAGGGCTTCATGAAGGGGCGCTTATACCGTACGCCTGATACGCGGCGTGGCGACACGATAGAGCCCGGATATTTCGTCATTTGGCCGCCCCAGCCGGTCGGAGGGCACTCCGTCAGGCACATCGACCCAGCCGCCAACTTCGTCGGAGCGATAAAAGGCATGCAACAGGTTTAGTGAATTGAGACAATCCTGCCGATTGACCGGAAAAGTGCCTTTGCCGGCGAGATCAGCGACAAGATTACGATAAACCGTGGTGTGGCCAAAACCGTAGGCATCAGGGATTTTTTCCCTCGACACCACGCATTCCGACGGGTCCGGCGTAAAGACCTGCAATTCGTTGACGGCTAAGCCGCCGATTTGCGCCAATCCCTTCGACGCAACGATAGAAAGCGACGCCTCAAAGTCATCCGGGCGCGCAGCAGTCGTCACTTCAACGACACCGATAGCGCCGGTCGAATAAGTCATGGTGCCGACGGCGGCATCCTCGACTTCAATATTCGCTCCGAGTGTGCGCAGAACGGCGCTGAGACGATCGACTTCTCCGCCAAGATACCGAAGTAGATCGATGTGATGGATTCCCTGGTTGGAGAGACAACCGCCATCGTGAGAAAAAGTACCGCGCCAAGGGGCCATGTCGTAATAGCGCTGGGGCCTGCACCAGCGGACACGCACCGACATGATCCGGATGTCACCAAGCTCGCCATTCTCGATCGCACGCTTGACGCGTTGCACGGCTTTGTTATGGCGATTCTGGAATACGGGAAAAATCTTCAGGCCGTTATCTTCGGCAAAATCATAGGCTTCGTTAAGTTGCCGCGGGTGCATAAAGGTTGGCTTTTCAACGATGAGGTGCTTGCGATAACGCGTCATCACTTCCATGCCATGCTCGAAGTGCATGCCGGAGGGTGTGATGATGGCGACGACGTCGATATCGGGCATGTCCGTCAGCATGCGGTGGTAGTCGGTGAACCAGGCAATCTGATATTGCTCGCCGTAGGCGCGCGCCTTCTCCTCGGCCATGTCACACACGGCCACGATCTGGGCACCATCGACCTCGGCTATTGAGCGCAGATGATGGCCGGCAACGCGGCCACACCCAATGAGCGCTACCTTTACCATGACGTTCTCTTTTATTCCTCTAGCTAATGATGTCAGTCGGTGGGAATGTTCATCAGGCCGTCAAGCACACAGTGGCACAGACTGCAATGAATCAACTCGACGTATCCGTATTCACCTGACGGGACGTAAAGATTCAGGTCGCCAAGACGCCGCAGCGGATTGTCATCCCGAAATCCACTCAAAGTAACAACGGTCGCTCCACGTTTTCGGGCGGCGGCGACCGAGTTCAAGATGTTGGGCGAGCGGCCGGAGC
The DNA here is from genome assembly GCA_947472885.1 of Hyphomicrobiaceae bacterium. Classification (GTDB taxonomy): domain Bacteria; phylum Pseudomonadota; class Alphaproteobacteria; order Rhizobiales; family Xanthobacteraceae; genus CANJBX01. The sequence continues at coordinate 34,464 of CANJBX010000013.1, read as the reverse complement.
TGCTGATCGCAATCAAAACGTCGCCCTTACTCGCAAACCGCTCGACCTGAAACGAAAACACATTCTCGTAGCCAAGATCATTGGAAAGGCAGGTCAGAAACATCGGGTCGTTGAAAGCCAATGCATCGGTGCCGCCGTTCTTGAAGAAATCGATGGCCATATGACTGGCAATAGATGCGCTGCCGCCGTTTCCGACAAACATCAGCTTGCCGCGGCCAGTTTTGGCGTCCGTTACGATCTTCGTAAACCGCGAGATCGCGTCGTCGAAGGCTATCGGTGCCTGAGTCAGGTCAGTCGTGGCAACGCCCCGCGATATGCGGTCGAGCGCATCGAAGTAGCGCGAGGCGTAATTGCTAGGAGATAGGGTCATTGGCAACTCATACTCAAACAGTTGCGGCGCGGCGGCCTGTTTTCTTTGTCTAGCATCGTTTTCTAAACGGCCGGCCGCGTTTCGGCGCAAACTTCGCGAAGACACTTCACGAAAGGCTGAATAACTGCGCGGCCATCAAGCGTAACACGCACAAAATCCCTCAACGGTGGAAATGTAAAGCCGCCTTTGATGAGGAAGCCATTATTTTCCAATGACTTGACGAGATCCCCCGATTCCATTCCTGGCGGCAGACCCAGCAGTTGAAAATTGCCATGGTGCCGAGGCGCGCTATAGCCGAGACTTTCCCATGCATCGATGAGCAGCGACCGCCCCTCCTCCACATCCTGAACATAAACATCGGTCAGATCGGGCCTCTCGAGCAGAAACGTCGCGACGATAGCGCTGACGGAAGATACCTCGCCTGGGCTACGCAAAGCGTGCAACGCGCGAATAATGGACTCGTCGCCGGCGGCAAACCCAACCCTCAAACCGGCAATCCCCGCCGATTTTGAAAACGAACGCATCACCACCAACGAAGCATGATCAGGAACGTCTGCCATCATCGAACTGGGCGAGAAAGGAAAATAGGCTTCATCTACAATGCAAATCGCTCCGACCCGCTCGCAGGCTTCGAGGATCAAGAGAATTTCGGCGCGGGAAAGCAGCGAGCCTGTCGGCTGATCTGGATTGGCGATTGCGACTATGCGAGGCTTTGCATCTGCAATCGCCTGCATAAATTTATCAATCGGCAATCGCAGATCGGCTCCGTATGGAACAGCGACATGCCTGGCTTGGCAAAGGCGCGACCACACAGCGTACATACCGTAGGTCGGGTCGGGCGTTACAACGGTATCGCCCGGTCTTAGGTAGGCCTGGAACATACGGCGGATCAAAGAATCCGAACCCGCACCGACGCACAGCCTCTCCTGCGGAAGTCCTGTTGCACGAACAAGGCGCTGATAAAGCGGTCCAAGATCTGGATAATGAGTCAAATCCCAGGGATCGAGTTTCGCCAACATCTGTCGAAACACGTCATCCGGCCACGGGCTCGGTCTTTCATTCCGGTCCAGGCACACGAATCCGCGGCGATCACCAATGCAATCGCTATCTCGGCGAATTGAAAGCAAATGTTCGTTTGGAGGGGGTGCGGTCATGCGAAGCCGATATACTTAAACAAGGCGTTAATTCGATGCGACCTTGCGGGCGTTCAGATATTCAACTTCAGGCACCGGAGACCTAAAACTTCCTGACTTCAGGAATTGAATCGCGTCCGCAGTCGCTTCAATTTCCATGCGTGCCCGACAGTCAGTCGTCATTGATCCCATATGGCAAGTGAGCAAGGCATTCGGCAATTTCGCCAACCCGCCAACGTAAGGTTCTTGCATAAAAACGTCGATTGCGGCGCTATTGATGGTTCCAGCAGAAAGCGCGCTCGCCAGATCAGCCTCGTTTACAATGCCACCGCGCGACGTATTTATCAGAACCGCGCTGGGTTTCATCATACCCAACTCGCGCTCGGAAATTAAATTCAGGGTGTTTGCAGCCAGCGGAATATGCAAAGTGATAACGTCCGCATCCATGTAGAGCGTTTCCTTATCCACCCAGGTCACGGCATCCAGAGTCGGGTCCGGGCTTGGATCATGCGCGAGAATACGCACCCCGGCAAAGCCGCCCTGCAAATGCCGGATAACCCGGCGACCGATACGTCCCACCCCAATAACCCCGACCGTGGACGTTGAGATTCGGCGACCCGTGACACGCTGCCATTCGCCGGATCGCATGCCTCGATCGGCCTGCCCGATTCCACGCAGGAGATCGATCATCAAACCAATCGTGAGTTCAGCTACGGCAGCGGACGGCCCGTCGGGCGTGTAAGAAACCGCGATATCCCGCTTGCGCGCGGCAATCAGATCGACGCTGTCCAGACCAATTCCGACTCGGCAAATGGCGCGCAGGTCGGGACATGAAGCGATGACTTCGGGTGTGTAATTTTCGGTACCCGCAATAACAACGGGATAGCCCCCAATTACCTCGCGCAACTCCGAAGCTTTCAATTTCCGGCCCTTGGGATTGATAACCAAATCGACCCCCGCTGCCGCAGCCATCTCAAGTGGAGTTTTATCGTGCGCGGCGAATGGTACGGTAGTGACAATGATACGGCTCATTACCTAGCTCCCGCGATCGCTGCCATGGCGGACGCTATATTTTGCGCAATCAGCCGCATGGCTTCTGGTGAAACATGAACACTATCGACGAAGTATTCTCGTCAGCGGGAACCAATCGGGCGCTATCGACCAGCGCCAGATGGTCCATAACTGCAAGAAGACGCATGATATCGTTTTAGCGCGCGACGATGTCGCAATACTTCAGGTGCAGCGGATCGTTGCTAATTTCGTCATAAAGTAACTGACATTTGTGCTCAGAACCATTTTGATGCCATTTGCGCGGCACGTCCACACTCATGGCCACCGCGTCAAGAATGTGAATGTATTCGCGGATTTTATCGCCCGTTCCGTAATAATCGATTTTCCGCTTCTCCAGCGCCTGAAACAGCAATTGACACGCGCCATTGCTATTATTAGCACGAGGACCATAAAGCGAACCGAAGCGCAGCACCGTGAAATCCACGCCAAAACGTTGGTTCGTGAAAATCGTGGATCAAATTTTCACAGGCTTGCTTGGTCGTGCGGTAGAACGAGCCGCTCTTATGCTCGACTACGCTTTCGAGCATATTGACAGTGCCAACGATATTGACCTCAACTGCCTGGCGGGGGCGATCGACCGCTTTATTAATGTCGGCCGTAGCGGCCAGGTGATAAACCGCGTCGCATCCACAAACCGCTTCACTCACCGCGTCTGGATCGAGAATATTGCCAACGATCATGGTCTGATCGGGGCGCAGCCTACGTGAAGGCTGCAGATATGACAGTTTCATGCCCGGCATTGCTCAGCGAATCTGCGACATGGCTGCCGAGAAAGCCGCTACCGCCCGTGACCAGAACTTTCATGTCCTGCTTTCCTTAGCCGGCGAGACCGGCTCGATGGGAGCTATCCACCTGATTCTGCGGACAAACGGCCTCATACTCATTCCTCAAAATCGTCCAAGGCGATGCTCCCCTCGCGTCGGGCGCGCGCAAGAATAGGTGCTCATAGGATTTATATAACTGCTCATCGACTTCGCCCGGAACCAAATCCGTATCTTTAAATCGGTCGGTATTTACACGGCGAAGTGCAAAGCAACTGGACATTCGCGCAATCGCACCGCGGTAGACAGATCGCTCGACCTCATCGGTCGTCACGAACAACAATGGTTTACGAAAAAGCACCGCAAAGGAAACCGACGTACTCGCGTGACATAAAACCAACTCGCTGTCGCGAACGAGTTGCGCCGTATTTCCTTTTTCGAACATCCTAGTTTGAATCTCCGCAGGGACAGGACCCCCGCTCTTCGGATGCGGAGCGATAATAACAGTCAGTCCCAACTTGGCCTCAAGTGCGGAAAATAGACGATGAAGACTGCGCCAGTATTTTTCCGGCGTGACAGGAGATTTCAACCCTAGAATCTCAAAGTCAGGGTGATTGCAAAAAGCCTCGTCGAGAAACACGGCTGTCCTACCTGCAACCCTGGCCTTACTATTCAGTGTCTCTGCCACAAGGCAGTCAAAACTTGCTACGTGAATTCGCCGCGCCCTCCACGCAAAAGGTAGCCAACTAATCAAAGGCGACGCTATCGTTCCTGCGGTCAGAAATAGCCAGGGAGGCTGCAACCTAAAATACTCAAAGCGGTGCGCAATCACTTCTCTCATAAACCTGCGCCACCGATAAAGCATGCCAAAGAAATCGTCTAGCCGAAGCGTCACATATTCAGCTTTCGTAATCGCCGCTTTGCTGCTGCGCACGCGATCGACCGGAAGCACGCCAAGCTCAATTGAAGAATAGCGAACTTGATATCGCCGCAGCAAAAGGAATAGTGGACGTGTGGCTGATGACAAAGATGCGAACACCAAGACTACATCTGTCGCTAAAATGCCGCTCACAAGTTCTTCAAGCTGAGCCACGCTTTCGATTGAGACCGCGCGCTCCATTGTCAAAAGAGCGCGGCTCATCTCGGCACCCGCACTTGGTCTGAGCACTTTTCGCAGGTCCGCTGCCAAAATCTCGTACCCAGCCGCTGTAAATTCTGAACACCCGAGGCGCTCCCACTCGCGGTCGGTTAAAGCAATCTCAGACAAAATTACATAACGCGCCATCTAGAGGCCCCGGCGCGACCGGCCCAAGCAAATCACGACCTCATCGTCATAGATCAGTTTGTGCTCAACGTTGAAATGTTCCGAAAACGCCGACAACAATTCATTGACGGACTTCACCATGCCAATCGGGTTGGCGGGGACGTATTCGGCCACGAGAACGTAGTCTGTCATCCCGGCAGCCGTTGCGAGTAACTCGCGCCATGTGTCGATATAAGCAAGCACGGCTTGAAACGTCACAAGGTCGAACTGCTCGGCAAGCGAACCGATTTCTCGCGCATCCAGGCAGCGGAATTCAATGTCGGGAAAACTGGCTTTCGCTTTGGCAATCGCGGTCGGCGCCATGTCCACGCCGAGCACCCGATTGTTACTTCTCTTCAGGAATTGCGCCGCAGTTCCTTTACCGCAGCCAACCTCCAGAATATTCGAGAAATTCAAATCAGCAATCAGCGTCAACGCCAGCCTCAGCCGCATATGCCGGGCATCGTGGCTGTGCCAGCTGTCAAACGCTTCCCTGTCCTCGGCCCCGTACATGGCCTCGAAGTCGCCTACAAGGCGTCGGGCATCCGTGTCAAAAACATACTTGTGATACTTGGGCATCGGAAATCCTAGGGCGTAAGATCAGGGACGAGCTCAAGCTGCTGTGCCTCAAGCATCGAACGGTACTGGCTGTCGCACGAAGCCAGCTCAGCGTGGGTTCCAAGCTCCACGATCTGTCCGCCGCGCATTACGGCGATACGATCCGCGCGGCTAATTGTCGAAAGACGGTGTGCTACGACAACGATGGAGCAATCGTGGCGGTATGATGCGATGATTTCCTGGATTGTCCGTTCAGTCAGGGAATCGAGCTGGCTAGTCGCTTCGTCCAGAATTAAAAGCTCGGGCTCTCGAAGCATCGCACGCGCAATCGAAAGGCGCTGCTGCTGTCCGCCGGAAAGCCGCACGCCACGGTCGCCAAGACTCGTGTTCCAGCCTTCAGGCAGCGCTTCAATGAATTCCAACGCGGCGGCGCGGCGCGCCGCTCGCACTAATTGTTCGCGCGTCACATCGGACAACCCGAAAGTCAGATTATCTGCAACCGACATGTTGAACAGGGTTATATCTTGGGTCACTACGGCGATTCGCCTGCGCCAACTTGCGATTTCATATTCGCGCAAATCGACGCCATCGATCTCGATGTTACCCTTTTGTGGATCGTAAAGGCGCCCTAGCATATTAACGACCGACGTTTTTCCAGCACCCGACGGGCCTACAAGAGCAACCATTTCACCGCGAGGAATTTTAAGGTCAAAATTCTTAAGCGCAGGGACATCGGAATTTGGGTAGGCAAACTCAAGCCCATTGAACTGCACGCCATTTTTCAGCTTTTCGAAATGATGGCTGCCATCCACGAGGCGGGAGGCCTTGGAGGCCAGCGAGAAAGCCTCCAGTCTGCGTATCGCATCAAGGTTCGAGTCTATAACTACGAAGGATGTCAGGATGCGGCTAACGGGCGCCGTAAGACGATAGAGACAGAGCACAAGCACCAAGAGATGCGCCGTGTCGATGCCAATGGCCGCAACGGAACCGTAAATCAGCATGCCGCAAACAAAAAGACCGCCGACGGTTGTGATCAGGGGGGATTGCGCTTCGCCAATTAGCTGGCGCTGCGCGTCACACCGCAGATAGTTGTGGACCACACGCCGGAAAGAACTGCGCATCAGCGCTTCCGCACCTAGCAACCGAATGAGCTTAAGCCCCAAGCCAGTTTCATAGATTTGGGTATTCCACTGCTCTTGATAGACAGACAGCGCGAGGCCGGTTTTCTCTAGCGGTACAGTCAGCGTGCGTTTGACGGCCGCGCCGGCGAACCCGACCAGCACTATTGCCACAAGAGTCATGCTCCACGACACCGACAGCATCAGCGACGCGTAGATGACTGATAACATCAAGCTGCCGACCACGTCCGTTATGGATTTGATCGACGACGCCATGCGTTGCGGATAATCTTGTACAAGGGTGCGCAGCACACCGCCGTCAGCCTTCGCAAAGAAATCGAGCCCTGCCTCCAGTAACGTATCGTACGTGCCGATACTGAGCCGGGCGAGCACGCGCTGTGGTAATCGGATCGCGACGAATGATGCAGCAACCTGCAATGCGCCGCGCAATAAGATTACTACCGCCAGAACTCCCGCTATTGCAGCCGTGCGGCTGGCTGGATCGGCTGGGAGGCCATTTGCCAGAATACGGTCGAACCACGGCGCGACACCGGCGCTGCTAAACGTCGACTGTTGCAATAGTGGTATCAACAATCCAACGCCGAGCCCCTCAGTAACGGCCGCAGCCGTCGCCAGCAAGACGAAGCCAAAGAAAAGCAACGGCTGCGCCTTAACCGTCTCATAAAAAATTACTACGAACCGCCCGTACTTTTTGCCAAACGATGTGTGTACGGCTGTCACTTTCCCACCCGGCGAAGCACGAGCATGCTAGCGCCGGTTCCTGGAACGGGCCGCTCGCCGTATTCGATCTCGAAGCCGTGGCTTTCGAACTGACCAATCCAATCGCGCTCGATGTGGCCTTTTTCGATTAGAAACAGGCAGATATAACGCTTCGTTACACGGCTCAGTTGCCCAACAATATCGAAAGACGGATGCACAAGTTCAATTGTCGCACCGTGGGAATAGGCAACATCGAAGCTGCAGTCGGGCTGCCGTAAGAGGAAACGCTGAAACAGGTCGTGATGGATACTGGATGCGCTGAAGACCGCTGGAGCGCGCTCCTTGAACAGCTCGATCGCGCTGCGCATTGCATCGACGCCAGTTATGGCGGTATATCCGTGCTCCGTCAAAAATATGATGTGCCTGCCGCAATTGCATCCGATATCCAAGAGCTTGGCACCGCGCTCCGGGCTAACCTTCATGACCCATTCGAGGAGCATCTTACCGTGCTCGTCAAGTTCAGCGTAGTTGGCAGGGGTCTGCAGTTTTCCAATGTCACCGGCCGCCCAGGGCGTCGCGTCGATCACACGTGGCCAAAACCACAACGCGCGTTCCAGCGCACGCTGCAAAGTGTCCGCAAATGTTCTCGGACGGCCGTACAATGCATTGTTGTACTGCCGATCCCCAATCACTAGCGGGAACAACCACGACAATTGAAGATAAGTATTCTTAAACTTCGACCAACCCAAACGCTGAACTCCTATGTTACGGCTTTTTAGCGCGAAATCTGCCGAACAATCATGAAGGCTTCGGCAGCGATGACCCCGACCGTACTGCCACGCATATTCGCAAGCGCACGCACGGCTTGAAACGATCGGGCGTGCGGTGACGGACGCATTTCGGAGCCGTACGCTTCAAGTGCCGCGATCTTGCGGTCAAGAAACGCACTCATGTCGACGAAGTGATTGGGCGCAAACTGATTGCCAGTCACACCCCACTCCGTGCTCGACACCGTCTCATACGTGTAGATCGCCGACACGCCCGAGCCCGGCAACGGGCGGCAGGCAGTCAACACCGCTTCATGGGTGATGCGGTGATCGACATTCAGATCGTAAGCGTGATGCGTGTAGACGATGTTCGGACGGGTCTCAGCGACCGTCGCCTCCACCAGCTTGACGACATCCAGCAGTTCGAGACTGTCCATCCGGTTGTCGGGAAGCCCGCCGAAGCGTGGCGGATTGAGGCCAAGGATTTTCGCAGCCCGCGCAGCAGACTCGCGAAGATGAGAGATTTCGTTGGCGCGTGCAGCAGAGTCGCGCGTGTCATCGCGCGAGGTCGCCCCTTCCGCCATAATCAGAATATCCACGCTTGCGCCCTCGGCAGCGTGCCGCGCGAGCGTGCCGCCAGGGCCAAGAATTTCATCGTCTGGATGAGACGCAACAACTAGAACCCGGTCGGCCATTTCAAATCATCCTGCGAATACTGCGCAACACCGAAAAAGCTTCGGCCGCTTCTAGCCCCACCGACGCGCCGCGGCTGAGCGCGTGATGCTGGACGGCGCTTGCCGAGCGAGAATGCGGCCACGCCCGCGCCTCGGTGCTCAAGGATTCAAGAGCGGAAATTTTCTGCGCAAGCGTTTCACTGATATCGACGAAATGATTGGGTTGGAAAGACTGCCTCGCCGGCGATGCGCTCCATTCGGTCGAGGACCGGACCTCGAAGGTGCGCAGCTCGCTGAAGGCTTCGCCGGGCAGCGGCCGGAAGGCGGTCGCGACAGCAAGACACGTCGTGCGCTGATCGACACCCAGGTCCGTCACGCTGTTGGTGTAAACAATGTCGGGCTGCAAGCGGGTTTTGTACCCTTCGACGATCTTGACGACATCAAGCTGCTCAAGCCGGTCAAAGCGGTTATCCGGCAGCCGATGAAACTGAATGTCCGAAATTGACAGTATCTGGAGCGCGGCGCGGGCCTGATCCTCGAAAGCGTCGAGATCGACGGCTTCTAGCCCCTTCTGCAGCGACCTTGTGCGGGAGGTCCAGCCCTCGCCCAGTACCACCAGAGACACCGGGTCACCCTTCTGGACGTGGCGCAGCATGGTGCCGCCGCAACCCAGAATTTCGTCGCCGATATGTGCGCTGACGACCAGCACCCGTTTCGACATGGAATTCAGATGCCCATCGCGGCCAACACGCGCATTGCGCCGTTGCCGTCGACTAGTTGATGCTGCGCAGCCACCATGGCGCAGCGAGCGGAAATATCCTGCAACGGTTGCAGCGCTCCAATAATCTTCCCTTCGTCGAGCAGATTGACGAACGCTTCTCTCGAGAAAGTCAAAGCGCAGCGGCTTTCCTCCAGATTGTGAACCACTTCGCGCTGATTATCGACCGTCTGAACCGCGACCAGCGGCGCGCCGGCGCAGCAGACTTGCCAGCACGTTGTGCCCGCCGCCGAAATCACCAGATCTGCTTCCTTGAGTAACGCAGCAAGCCCGTGTGGCTGCTGATGGACATTCAGGCAATGACGCCCGGGCTTCGGAAAGATTCGAATTTCATGATACGGCCCGACCACCACATCGATGGTCTTCTCGCCCGGCAATGCTGCAAGCGCCGCCAGCGTCCGCCCGGTGAGCTGGTAGCGGTCGGAACCGCCGAATGTCACTAGAATGCGGTCGATACTTTTTCCAGGTCTACGGCTTCGCAGCATCGCATAATCGGGATCGACCAAGGCATAACGCGCGCCGAACAGTTGCCCGGTCGATACATCGCACGCATCAGATCCCGCGCGGTTCTGGTTAATGACCAGATTGGCGCCGCCACCTTCATCTCCAATATCGTCGAACGCCGCAACCAGCATATCAGCCGCGCGAAGGCGCTTGATCAGATCCGTACCCAGCAGGCCATAACCATCGACCACAACCCAGTCAGGATGCAATTGCCGGGCGACGGCTTCAGCTTGCAATTCTGCCTGCCCGCCGTCACCTTCCAGCGTGAAATCTGCAGCGCTGGGCAAAATCCAGTCCGGCAGGGCCCCGTCACCAAGCCGTACGGCAATCGCCAACTCTGCCCCAGCCACCTTCAGAGCGTGGATCAGCACCGCAGACCGCATCCCGTGACCGAGGCCGTACTGGCCGCCGATCTCCATGAAAAGCAGCACGCGCATGAACTAGTGTGGGCCGCGCGACAGTTGCCGCTCGCGCTTTGCGAACTCGGCCCACATGCCTTTCAAGCGCAACCAGGCTGGCAGCGGGTCGCGCCAGTGGAAAAATGCATCGCTTGCCAAGCCGCGCAAATCGCCCAACCAGCCGAACAGACCGCGATGGGCCTCCGGCCAGCCCAAAAGGCGATAACCGCGGACACAATAATAAAAATCTTCCGGCAGGTTTACCCACTTGCGGCCAAACTGGTTGATCGAATGCGGTGTCACTTTCTCGCCCAGCGTTTCGCGATAGGCGACCAGGACAAGATTCGCACCGCAGACCTGCGCGAGCCGCTCCGGCCAGTCGCCCGGCCGCGGGTTGAGTTCGATCAGTTTCAACCCGCCATCCTGCGTGCGCTTGAACTCGGTCAGCGAAATGCCGCGATAGCGCAAGATATGCAGGAATTCGCGGCCGATGGTTTCAAGACCCTCATCCTCGATGCTTTCGGCGAGGCGGCAAGTACCGAAATCCGGCGGAAACTGATGTATCTTGCGGCCAGTCGATGACGCGATCACGTCGCCGTTGTCGTTGGAATACGCAGCGTAAGTCACCAGCAGGTCTTCGCCGCCGGGAATGAACTCCTGTACTACGAAGGGAATGCTGACAGCAAACACTTCCGCTCCAAACGCACGCAATGGCTCGAACGAGTCAAACTTCTTTGCCTTGACGCCGAAGCGCTGACGAAACGCCGTCGAATAGGTCGGCTTGATGATGCAGGGAAACGTGAGCTGGTCCTTAAGACCGTCGAGCGCCGCAGGCGTATCCGGGAACCATGTCTTTGGGCAGCCGGCCCAGCCCGCGTCTTGCAGATGGCGATACATCCGACCTTTATCGACGATGCCCTGCACGATCGGCCATGGCGACAGCGGCAGGCGATAGGCTCTTTCCCATTGCTCTTGACGGCGCAGCGACAGGAACAGGTCTTCATCATCGACCAGAAACAGGACCGGCCGCACCTTGAAGCGGGAACCAAAATCCAGCATCCAGGATTCGAACGTCGCCTCATCGCGATACAGATCGGGCATCAGGACGGGCGTGACGAAGCGCGAGTAAAGCCCCGCGGCCTGCGGCTTGAAATCAACCGCAATGATTGGGACATTCTCGTCCTGCAGCCCGCGAATAACACTCATCGCTACAGCATGCGACGACGGGAAGATAACCACAGGAGCGACGTCCGATTCGAAGGCATCGGCGACCCGATGATCATGGGCGACTTCCGCAACAGATTGGAATGCTGTAATTTTATGCATCTGTCACCGAGGCGCGCGCCGTGAAGCTATTGCTTGGTCAAGGCGGGTGGCCAGTACTGCGTTTTCAGGATTAAGACAGGGAACGCCGTGGATTTCAGGAAATACGAACCCATCCTCTGTGGAATAATGATAGCCGTCTCGTTCCTCAAGCGGACTCCCGCTGATGGGCGAATGAAACCGCAAATCCGCTGCACCGCGCGGCTCTTTATCGACCACAATAAGACCAGTCTGGTTTTCTGGCCTCCAACTTTCCAGCAATTCATGCCGCGCGAGCGAATACCCTAAAGAACGGATCGCATCGGGAAGCCCGCGCACATAATGAAGTCGCTCAATACGGCTTTTTGTCGCCGGCGTCCCAAGCTCGTACGATGGTTCCATCAGAATCAACCTGCGGCGCGTGACCCTTAGCAACTCCCTAATAATATCCGCTTCCCTACCGCCATTCGGCTCGGCCGCGTGATAAGTCACCACGACGTCGATACTGTCATCCGCCATCGGAATGTGCAGCATGTCGGCGACAAAAAGCCTGACGGCATCTCCAAGATGGTTGCGCGCATAGAGAACACGAGACAACGAGAGATCAAAAGCGAGGACCGCTGGCGGTATACTCGACAGTTGATGCAATAATGGAAGCAGCGACGTTCCCTCACCCGTACCGACGTCAAACAAGGAGGCGGGCTTCACCGCATCGACAAGTTCGGCAACTATTGCGGCGCGCCGCGTCTTGAAAGCGACATAGTCGGGATCGTTCAACGCATCGATATAGCTGCCAGCCCGAAGATCATAAGAATACAAGATTGCTGTGGAATCATTGCTGTGCTCGCTGTTGGCACTGCGCATGTGATCTATAATATTGACGCCCTGTAGAAAAAGACGTTTCAACGCAATTGTGTCGATGAGCTTGCTCATGGATGCCAATCTTTGCGATGCCAGAGTTTTATGATTTAAAATGAGTCCATTGGATTGGAACGCCCGCCGCCATCGGGGCGCGGAGCGTAAGTCCGACGACGTCCACCAAGTGCCGCGGGTGTAATCCGTCGTTGGGCCGGACGATGGAAATATCGGCCGCTGTAAGGGCATGTCCCGCCGGGAAATCGCGCGCCGCATGAAGACTCCGCCAATACAATGCGGCTTTTTGCAATTCGATTTCCGTCGGCTGCTTACGGCCGTCGCCCAGCGATTTCTCGACAATGCGGATGCTCTTGCCCATGCGAATAAATTCGTCGGGCTGCAAAGCATAGTGATGATCCGGGCCCGGCCCGGTGCGCTCGAGCGTCAGGTGTTTCTCGACGACGCGCGCGCCGAGCGCAACCGCGGCAACCGCCGTTCCACCGTCGAGGCTGTGATCGGAAAAGCCGACCGGGAACGGGAATGTAGCGGCGAGGGTCTCGATGGCGCGCAGGTTCAGAGTCTCGGGGCGCGCCGGGTACTCGCTGGTGCAATGAAGAATGGCGAGTCGCGTGTTACCGGCATCGGTAAAGGCACGGATGGCTTCGTCGATCTGCTGCATCCCCGCCATCCCCGTCGAAACGATGACCGGCTTGCCAAGCGCTGCCAATTCACGGATCAGCGGAATATGCGTGAGGTTCGGCGATGCCAGCTTGTAAACTTCGACATTGTTGTCCGCCAGCCACTTCAGGGTGATCGAATTCGTCGCGGTTGAGAAGAACAGCATGCCGCGCTCGGCCGCGGCCGTTTTCAGACGCGGATACCAGGACTGCGGCAGTTCGATCCGCTTGAGCATTTCGTAATCCGGGCTGTCTGCCTTTACGAGATGATCGGCGAGGAAGCTCTGGAATTTGACCGCATCCGCGCCGGCTTCGCGCGCAATATCCATCAGCTTCAGCGCCGTATCGAAGTCGCCATTGTGGTTCGACCCGATCTCAGCAATCAGAAAGCAATGCTCGGGATCACAGATCAGATCATAAACGCTGCTCATGACACCCGGCCATGAAGTGTAAACAGCACATCACGCATGACGAAACCTGCCCGCTGATAGAATTTCCGAATATCCATCGAAGCGGTCCACGTTGACGCCTCGACCAGTTCTGCGCCGTGCTGCGCGGCCCAACTACAGGCGGCGTCTAGCAATCGTCCGCCAATGCCCTGCCCGCGCTTGTCGCCGGCAACGGCGATCATCTCGATCGGCATTACAATCCTCCCGGTCAGGGCTTCGAGATTTTGGTCGCGGCGAATGGAGAGAAATCCCACGGCTTTGCCAGCATCCTCTGCCACAAGAACGTCGCCGCCGGCACCCGACTTGTCACCCGACGCGTGTCCCGACAGAAGCGTTTGCAGCCACCGCACGTACACCGCCCGCGCCTTCGCCGGATCGAAGACAGGATCGGCCAGGAATCGGCTGTGTGGAAATGCATCGCGCGCAATATCGAGCAGTGCAGTGTGATCCTCGGTTCGCACAGAACGTACCGATGTTATCTCGCCCGCCACCTTGGCCTGCGCCGTGAAGGTCACAATACTGTCCATCAAACGAAAGCCGCGATCTTCTAGAATTCGCACCTCATCGCCCCGCGCGCCAACGACGCGACGCTGCAGGACACTGAGCTCATGCTCCCTGCACCAGGCCATCGCTGCATCGACGATCTGCGCGACAGCAGCAAGGCGCTGCTCGGCGAAAAGCCCCGGCGACACACACACCGGCGCCAGGCGTGCGCAGCCGATGCCGAAATGCTCACTGTCCCAAGCGAGTTTCTCGACTCCAGCGATAGCGCTGACACTATTATGCGTGTCATGGACCTCGATAGTCCGGCCTGCCCCGACGCAACGCTCGAGTGCAGCTGCAAAGTTCCGCGTCCGCGGCTCTTCCGCCGGATCGAGATAGTCCCGGACCAATTCCGGCTCGGCACGGCCCAGCCATGGCGGCAGTGTTAGCATCACAGCAGGCCGTCAAGCCACGCGAGGTTCAGGTCGCCATCCTTGGCTGCGCCTGACACATTCAGAACCACCCGAGAGCCGCGTGTAATCGTGCCTTCCTTGATGGCCTTGACGATGCCCGCCAGCGCGGTTGCAGGTTCGAGGCCGCACAGTTTGCCGGTTTCCCGATAAAGCGCGCGGTAATAATCGTCGCGATAGAGCGCACGCAGTCCATCGTGAATTTCCTGATCGTTCGCCGCAACAAAAGCGCCACCAACCTCGTCCATGATCGGTTTAAGGATAGGATAACTGTCGGCCGGCTTGCGGGTGCGCAGCACGCGCACATAGGGCGACGGCACGACGGTTGCCGGCACATGACGATCTTCCAGCACCGCCGAACCATCCTTCCAAGCGTTGACCATCGGCGCGCAGATCTCGGCCTGGACGCCCAGAATGCGCGGGCACTCGCCGCGGCGGTCGATATCGCTATAGGCTTTGTGCAGGCTGTAGATGCCGATGCCGCCGGCAATCGGCTGAACGTACCAGTCGCACTTCTTGTCCCAGGTCAGCGCAAGTTCAAGGCCAAACAGTTTCAGGCCTTCGCGGCGAGCATAGTTCGAGAACCCGCCTTCCGCGCGGATGCCCATTTCCCTTGACAGCCGCTTCGACTCCGCGATGCACTCGTCGTTACTTCCCTCGAAGAAGTATAGCTTCACGAAATCCGGGTCGAAGAATTGGCGGTAGGTCGCCACGCGTTTCTCCGAAGATTTTGGTACGACGAGGTGAAGCCTCGGCCCGCGCATCTTGGTCGCCGAGCGCGCCAACGACGTTCCGGTATTTCCCGACGAAAACACGAACAGGTCGGACACTTTGTTTCGTAACAGGCGGTACATCGAAACGAAACCTTCGCGGTCCTTCCAGGTCCCGGACGGCATCACCATTTCGTCCTTGAACCACAATTCGACATCGAGATCGGCCGAAAGTCTCTCGGCGAAGATCATCGGCGTGTTCTCAATGTCTTCATAGGATGCAAGATCGTTCGCAACCGGATCGAACGGCATCACCGGATGAAATCGGAAGATCGAGCGTTGCGAATTGTCCACCGGCTGTGAAGGAATTTTCGCCAACGCTACTTCGAGGAAGCCCTCGCACTTCGGACACCCGACGTAATATTGGTCTTCCGGTCCCTGCCAGCCGCAGGCTGCACAACGCAATGTCCATTCAGCCACGAGAATGTCTCTTTTCTTCCAGTTGAGCCGTATCGGCAAATTTGCAGCCCGTCGTCATGTACCAACCAGCATCTCGGCCAGGCAACACTTCACCAACGCGCGCGGCAAGCCACTCAGTATCGGTCGATGAAGTTTCGGCGAACAGCAGGCCGAGATAGGTGCCGCTGTGCGTATTGATCACACCGTCGGCGCCCAGACGTTCGGCAAGATCGAGTACCGCGCTGAGGTCTTCCTTCGGATTGACGGACTGCCACGCCTTCGCGCTTTCCGTCGCGATTCCGGCAACTCGCGCGGCATCGTGCGCGGTCAGCGCCGGCAGGATCGTATCCAGCATCGATTTGTAATGCGCCATTTGGATTTCAGTCCATGACAACAGGCGCTGATTGAATTTCACGGTATCCATCACGCCACCCTGATCGATGCCCAAAATGCGCCACGGCGGAACCCAGTCGATATTCGCGATCAGCCTGCCTTCGGTGTGGTGGTAGGCGCTAGTATCGTTGAAATGCAGACCGTCGTTGGGTTCGACTTCCGTCAGCATGCGGCTGACGTAGTCGCTCTTGAGTTTGACCGACAGAGCTTCAGCAAGCGCCCGGACACCCGCCACCATGTCGGCTGTTGAGGAACTTAGGCCCTTGCCGACGGGGATATCGGACTCCACCGTGATCATGCAATCGTCATGACGGCCAAGATCGCCGAGGAAAATACGCAACCCTTTGTAGGTTTTCGGAAAGCGCGCGTAACTTCGCGCGAAATCCTCTTCCTTCACTGGCGAGAAGCGTGGCTCGCCCAAACTCACCGTCACTTTGGAGCGGTTTTGAATCCGGCAGTTGACCAGAAACTTATGGTTGCCCGGCAGCACACCTTGCAGCAGTTCGCCGAAACTTCCAAAACAAGTACCAACGCCAACCCGGTTCATTGCGAGCGCCGCTTCTCGAACAAGAAAACTTCCTTGACCGCTGGCTGAATCTGCAGCGCTGTCGGGAAACGGTCCAGCAGCTTGGCGTGGGGCGCGAGCAGCGCCGCGTAGTCATGGCGGAACATGTGCGACTGCGTGAACCATTTGCCGCCTTCGAGTTCGCCGGTGAACTCGATCAGGCAAATGTAGCGTTGCGAAACGCGTAAGATATCCGCGACACATGCCTCGATCTTTTCCGGCTCGACATGCTGGATCGTCGAAACCGCAAAGACCAGATCGAACGACGCGTCGGCAAACGGTAGCGCCGTCGCATCGCCGCAAATCAATCCGATGCTGTTGTCTTCCTGGCGGTCTTTCGCCCGGTCCAGCAACGGCATTGAGATATCGAGACCGGCGTAGCGCTCGGCACCGGTAAAATATCGTCCATTGCGGCCACCGCCACATCCAAGCTCAACCACATGCCGCGCCTGCACTCGTCCCGAAATCGCGGTGATCTCTGGCTCGTCCGGCTGATAGGCCTCCCACTTCACCCATCCGCGACCGCCATCTTCCCAGAACCGCTGCGGCTGGTAGGCGCCCTTTGGCGTCGGCGCCTTGCGGTCCGGCATGGAGTTGTATTCTGCCAGACCGCTGGTTTCAAACCACGCAGCGCGATGATCGTCAAAGCCTTCCCTTGGCAAGACCCGATGGCGATGCTGCGGAAAAATCTCGGTCAGCCAGTTATCCAGCGCTTCTGCCGCATTCTGAAGCCGCCCATCGAGCGACCCGTACGCGAATGCTGGACGCCAAACCGCCACCATGGGTAACCCGCCTTGCGTGGACAGGATGCGGTGGGCACAGAATGCGCCGTCCGAGACCGTTTCCGCCAATGCGCCGATCCAGTTCGGCGCGAGTTTTTCTTGTCCGGTCAACACTACAATCCAATCACCGGAAGCAAGCGAGATGCCGATATTGGCGCGCTGCGCAGCAGGCGCATCCGAACGGATATTCCGCACGGAAACGCCCTTGGCGGACGCAGCGCGCATACACCAAAGATCATCCGCTGCAACGACAATCACCTCATGGGCACCAGCGAGTGGGGGTGCCTGATGCAGGGCCGCGTGCGGCGTGAGCAGAACGCTGATCGACGGACGTGACATCGTCAGAGCGCCGGCAGAAAATCTTGATACGAAACCGTAGGAGCCTCCCGACGTACCCCGTGATGGAGCTGCTGGCCCTCCAGCAACTCTGTCAGTTGCGGATTGGCGCGCAGCACGGCGGCAATTTCAGCCATGCTCGTGCGATCCGGATCGGTCAGGCGCGGAATAAGACCGTTGAAAAAAGCCCAGTCGGCATCAGTATCGAGCGTCAGCCGCAAATTCTCCCAATCGCCGCCGGGACCCAGCAGGCTAACGCGAGACCAGCCAGCGGTCGTGCGCATGATGCGCGTCGGATTTTCCCGCTCGATCGGCTCGCGGGCTTCGGAGTCCGCCCGCCGAAGCGCCGCAATCGTGAAAACTTCGCAATCGAGGCCGTGCGGCCAGGATGGCGGCATATTATTACAAGCGTAATCCGTGTGCTTCTGGGCGTGTAATTTGAGAACTGCGCCACACACAGCCGGATCAACCAGGGGGCAATCGCCGGTCACGCGCATAATAATGTCAGCGCCTAATGCTTCGGCAGCACCGAGATATCGCGCCAGCACATCGTCCTCGCTACCGCGAAAGACCTTTACACCCAGCCGTGTCGCCTCTTCGGCGATCGGATCGCAATCCGGGCCATCGACGGTCGCGCAAACCACGGTATCGATGCCGGGGATCGCAGCGCAGCGCGTCAGCACGTAGTCGAGGATGGTCCGCCCCGCGATGCGGCGCATGACCTTTCCCGCAAGACGGGTCGAGCCCATGCGGGCCTGGACAATCATTGCAGACGTCATCGCGCCAGCGTTTCTAGCCGCGCCATCAGCGCGGCCTTGGGACCATCGTCAGGCAACGGCGCATTGAAAAAGCGAGCGGCAAACGCGCTGCGCTCTTCTTCCGGCATGCATTGCCCATGCGCGATTACGCGCTCGTAGAGTCGACTGAGCGATTCGCTGTCTGTCGCGATCACCGGATAGCGGTCAAAATCCATGATCGAGCGAACGAGTGGGCCGCCGTTCATAGCCGCATCGTGATAGATAACTGGCTTGCCGATGGCCATGCACTGATCACCGAGCGAGGTATACCGCGCAATCACACTGTCAGCAGCAATCCCCAGTTCGTAGGAGACAAGTGGCCGGCTGTAATCGTCATTCACTGCGATATTTGGAAGCGCATCCATTTCGGCGCAAATATCCGTAAACTCGGCGATCTTGCGCCAGTCCGCATTCTTGCCGCGCAGAATAAAATAGCTGCGTGGAAATCTGCGCGCGAGCGCGATAATGTCACGATAAAACAGCCTGTTGTTCGCCCAGTTGTTGGTCGGATGCTGTGCGTTCTCGGCCGCTTCGCCTTCAGAATGCCAGTCGAGCACCAAGGTGACGTGATCGTATCCGGTCGGCGCTAGCCGCGGGCGCGAGCGATCCGCTGCGAATTCAGAAACCCGGACATCGCCGATGGGATGTACCACGTTGATGCGGGCGAGTGGGTTTTTCCCGATCGCATCGCGCGCGGCTTCGCCATGGACAAAGTATTCGTCGAGTATCGCAGTCCAGCCTGGGATCAAGCACTGCATCATGCGTTCCTGCGTCGCCACCACGCGAACGCCGCGCGACTGCAATGCATAGGCCAGAGGAACCGGAAAGAGATATTCATAACCCAGCAGCGCCAGCCGTGCATTCGGGAATGCCGCCAACGCCGCCACTCCCCGAGCAACACGGCCCCGAACGACCTCAAGCACCAGCGACGCCGCAGCGCCGAGGCCCAGCCGCCGTCCAACGGACAGCGCGTTCAGCCAGCGGCGCATCGCTTGCGGAAGATCCGGCATCTGTAAAATATGTGGTGACAGTCCGGCCGCACGATAACTTTCGAGAATGGATGCCTCGCGCGCGGGCGGATAGCCTCCTTCGACCTCGACATGACAGATGTGTGCTTTTGCAAGCCTGCTATCAGCGTCAGAAGCGTAGTACTGGTTCTTGTCGAACAGGTCGCCGTAACGCGTCCCCTGATGCGGAAACATCAGGACCGTAGCGTCGCGCGGCGCGGCACGCGGCATCGTTTCTGACTTGACGGCCGGTTCTACCGGCGGCGCGATTCTGGCAACGCGCTCGCGCACCAATCTCAATACACGAGCACTGATGTGCTTCGCCAGTGTGAAAACAGCAACCAGTATCACGGGCGCAATCTTCGGCAACCTGGTGAAGCGGTTGAAAAGAAATGCAGCTCTCGCATCCTCCGACGGCCACACGCGGCAGCGATACCCTCTTCTCTGGAGATACTCCGCAACCGCGCCGACCGTTGCATGGGTCCGCAAAGCTTGTGCAGCCACGTCATGCACCATGGCGCGTAACTTGGGCCCCCGATCCGGCACTGCCGGTAACACCGCGCCCGCACGTTCCGCGACATCTGGCGGGAACAGCGCATCGGTCGCCGCCGACGCCCAACGGGCCAACACCTTGTGCCGGGCATAGGCGTCAAACCCGGGTAATGCCGAATAGTCGATCTGGATCACGCCGCCACGCGCCAATGCGGCCATCGCCGCAGGAGTACGTACCGACCCGGCCGGATTAAAATAGATTGATGGAAACCCAAATTTCGCACAGGCGCGAGCGAGCACTGCAAGTCCGGGGGTCATTGTATAAAAAACCAGGACTGTACGAGCGCCGTTGGGCAGAAGCGAAAGGTTCGCATCAGACATCGGCGACTTCGCGCAAAGCCTGCACAACCCGCCCGGCATCTTCCTCCGTCAAGGAAGCGTGCATCGGAATCGAAAGGCAGGTCCGGTAGTAGCTGTCCGCCGCCGGGAAATCAGATGCCGGTCCGAGATCACGATGATAAGGCTGGCGATAAACCGGAATGTAGTGAACTTGGGTCCCAATACCGCGTTTTGCGAGTTCGGTCATGACATGGCGGCGGGATTTTCCAATTCGGTCGTAGTCTATTGCGACAATATAGAGATGATGCGCCGACCTCTGCCGCGCATCATCACCGGACTGAACCGCAGAGATATGCGCGCTCGCGGCAAGTGCCTCGTCGTAATATGCCGCCACTTCGCGTCGGCGCGAAATAAACTGGCTGATCCGGGATAGCTGCGATAAGCCCAGTGCCGCCTGCAGATCATTGAGACGATAGTTAAATCCAAGCACCTGTTGCTCGTAATACCACGGGTTGGGTTCGTTGCCGTCGAAGCCCTGCCCTTGGTCAACCAACAGTGACGGATCGCGTTCAGTGCCGTGGCTGCGCAGCATCCGCAAGGCTCGATAGAGCTCCGGATCGTTGGTCGTGATTGCTCCGCCCTCGCCTGTCGTGATCGACTTGACTGGATGGAAAGAAAAACAAGCCATACTAGAGTGGCTGCAGCTTCCAACCATTGCTCCATCGGGGTCGCGACCGCCAAGCGCGTGACAAGCATCCTCGATGATGGTCCGATTTCCCGCGACAGTTGCGACTTCCGTCAAACCGGCCGACAGACCAGCCATGTGAACGGGCAATACGACGGAAGTGTCCGGGCGCTCGGCAAGCCTGCGCTGCAAGCTTGCCGCATCCATCCCGAGCGTTACCGGATTGATATCCGTCGCGCTGACAGATGCGCCGCTGTAAACCGCTGCATTCGCCGAAGCGACGAAAGTTATGGCTTGCGTGATTGCATGGTCGCCTGAACGCAGCCCCGCCGCAAGGCAAGCCATATGCAGCGCGGCCGTGCCGTTTGCGACGGCGACCGCATAACGCGCACCAACATACTCCGCCAACGCAGCTTCAAACCGCTCAACCGCCGGCCCTTGCGTCAGATAATTGCCGCGCAGGACATCGACGACGGCATCGATGTCCTGTTGAGCGATGCTCTGGCGGCCATAGCCGAGGAAAGGCAACGTCATCCAATCATTCCATCAACTGTTCATTGTCCGCCCAACGATCGTTTGTCTCGCTCGAATACTGGAAGTTCTCCGCAACCACCTTGCCCTTGCCACCCTCATAGTCCGGTTCGCCGACCATGGGGCCTGACGGCATTGAAGGAAGAATGACATAAAATTCCGGAAATTCGCGCGTCAGCCGCGCTTCGTCCTGCGGGATCATGCACTCGTGCAATTTTTCGCCCGGACGGATGCCAACAACCTTCTGCTTGCACTCCGGCGCCATTGCTGTCGCAAGATCGACAATCCGTATGGACGGAATCTTCGGAATAAAGACTTCCCCGCCCTTCATCAGGCCAAGGCAGCGGTCAACGAATTCAACACCCTGCTTAAGTGTTATCCAGAACCGCGTCATGCGCTCATCAGTGATCGGGAGCGTACCACTCTCACGCAATTGACGGAACAACGGAACCACGCTGCCGCGCGATCCCGCAACATTGCCGTAACGCACGACCGAGAAGCGCGGGCCTTCCTTGCCGGCGAGATTGTTGCCGGCAATAAACAGCTTGTCGGAGCAAAGCTTGGTCGCGCCGTAGAGATTGATCGGATTGACAGCCTTGTCCGTCGACAGCGCGATCACGCGCTTGACCCCGCAATCGATGGCTGCGTTGACGACATTCTCCGCGCCAATGACATTGGTCTTGATGCATTCGATCGGATTGTATTCTGCCGCGACGACCTGCTTCATCGCTGCAGCGTGGACGATGGTATCAATTCCGTGCAGCGCGCGCGTCAGCCGCTCACGATCCCGTACGTCACCGATGAAGTAGCGCAGTTGCGGCGCCTGGATGAGCTGGGCCATTTCGTACTGTTTTAGCTCATCACGCGAATAGACCACGACCCGGCGCGGATTGTGCTGCTTGAGGAGATGCTGAACGAATTTCTGTCCAAATGACCCGGTACCGCCGGTTATTAAAATTGAACTGCCATTAAGTGACGTCATGCGAGCCTTGATAGGTTTGAATGTGAGCGGATTTGGAATTTACACGCTGCGAGCGGAAGACAGCTAAACAGCCTCTAGTGAGTAAAATTTCTTGATTACCGAACGGTCTAGCTTTTCGCTCGCAAGCACGTCCTTGATCTTTTTCGACGCGCCGCTCGCGCCATAGGGCGAGACCCGGCGTGCGGCGACCGTCTGCATTTCAGGCGACAACGCGCGGGTGATTGCGGATGCAATCGATGCCCTGTCATCGGCACAATCCATCACCGAGGGCGCGCGTACGCGGCCCTGCTGGCGGATGCCAATATTGACCGTCGGCTTGCCGGCGGCCGGCACCTCGATAATCCCGCTCGAAGAGTTGCCGACCACTGCGTCTGCAATCCTGATCATGGACAGATATCGCTGCGACCCGAGAGAAGCGACCGCGAGTACGCGTTTTGGATTCGCTGCCGCGTATTCATCGAACAGGCGGTTGATTTCACGCCCCCCTGCGTCAGCATTGGATTTCGTAATAACGACATGCACATCCGGAAAAAGGTCCAGCGCGCCGAGAAGAGCACGAGCGGATGTTGCAGGATCGACATGGTCCAGCGTTGCCGGATGATAGGTCACGAGCAGATTATGCTCGCCCAAACGAAATCCGAGCTGCTTTTCCAGTTCTTCCCTGCCGAGCAACACATGCCGCGCGACATTGTCGAGACCTGGGGCACCCACCCAGAATACGCGATCAGGTTGCTCACCCAACTGAATGATGCGGCTGCGGTACTCTTCGGTCGCCGCGAAATGGAGACTGGCCATCTTGGTGATCGCATGACGCATGGCGTCGTCGACGGCGCCTTCAGTGATTTCACCGCCATGAATGTGCGCAATCGGCAGCCGGAGCAGCAAAGCGGCTTCGGCAGCCGCCAGTGTTTCATAACGGTCGCCTAACAGAACCACGATGTTCGGCTTCAAACGGTCGAACGCCTCGGCACACCCGGCAAGGCAGAGCGCCATTGAACGCGCCAACGCAACCGGCTGATCGCTGTCGAGCTTCATCTCAACCTTGCTATCAATCCTGAAACCGTCGACCTCGATTTCGTGCCAGGTCTCGCCGAATTCACGCTCTAGGTGGCTTCCACTAACAATCAGCTGCAATTGCAGCTGCGGATCGGCCTGAATTTCATTCATCAACGGCGCCAGCAAGCCATATTCCGCGCGTGAGCCGGTAAAGATGCAAATTTTGCGCGTCACATCAGGCCTTGTGGCGTGCCAGCCGCGGCGAGCTGGGCAGGTTGATCAGTGTACGCTCGACCTGCTCCGCGACCGACAGGTCCTGCATGCGCGGTGCAGATAGATAAGGCTCAAGCTTGTGCATTAGCGTCCACGCGGGACGCGCCATGTAGTTTGCAGCGTTTAAGCGCTGGAGGATTTCGTCGCGTTCTGCGATATCCGCCGCTGCATCGAGCAGGATCGCTGTTAGCCAGTAATTGCTGCGACTGCGCGGGGGCTCGTGAAAAAGCTTAAGGCCATCAACCTTTGAAAACGCCGTCTCATAGGCTTTAGCGAGCTGGCGCTTCTCCTCGACAAATTGATCGATCCGCTCGAGCTGGGCGCAGCCCAGCGCCGCATTAAGGTTCGGCATGCGGTAATTGAAACCTATTTCGTCGTGGTCATAGAGCCACGCATGAGGCTTCTTCGCCGTCGTCGAAAGGTGTTTGGCGCGTTTTGCAAGACCAGCATCAGAGGTAAGTACCGCGCCACCGCCACCTGTTGTCACGATTTTGTTGCCGTTGAACGATAGCGCTGCAACCACTCCGAACGTGCCGCAATGCCGGCCCTGTAGCGTCGACCCCAAGGACTCCGCCGCATCCTCGACCATCGGCAAGCCGTGCCGTGCGCAAACTTCGGCGAGTTTTTCCATTTGGGCCGGGTGGCCAAAAGTGTGCATCGGCACCACTGCCGCTACACGCCGCCCGGTGATCCGGTTGATCTTTTCGCCACCTTGGATGACGAGTACATCGGCAAGATAGTGGTCGAGTTTCTCGGCATCGAGGCCCAGTGCAGGCATCGACACATCGACGAAATGCGGAACCGCGCCAATCTGCGACACTGCGTTGGCTGTCGCGACGAAGGTCAGCGTCGGAACGATGACTTCATCGGCGCCCCTCACGCCAACCAGCAGCAACGCAAGATGCAGTGCTGCCGTGCCGTTCACGACCGCGACCGCATGGCCGGCGCCGGTGTAGGCGGCAAGATCGCGCTCGAAGCGATCCACATATGCGCCCGCCGACGATACCCAGCCGGTGTCGATGCAGTCCTTGACGTATTCCCACTCGCGGCCGGCGAATTCCGGCTCGTGCAACGGAATGAATTTCTCCGCCCGCCCCAGCACGGATTGCACAGCCGCAACAACGGCATCAGCCCTCGCGACTGTTCCGGTGGTGGCGCGCTGTACGTATGCGGGTGTCATACCGGCTTATAGTTAAGGTCTTGGTTGCGATAGAACGGCAGCCGTTCGGCGTAGTCAGAGAAGAACCCCTGCCTTAGTGCAGCGATAAGCTCGATGATGCCCTGCTCCACCGTGTATTCCGGCTCAAAGTGCAGACGGCTACGGATTTTCGAGAAATCGACCTTGTAGTTGCGGCGGTCAAACCCGCCAGCGACGAATTCGTAACGCGACTGCGGGAAATGACGGTGAACCGCATCGACGATCATTTTTTTGGTGTAGTTGTTGGCATCGCCGCCGGCATTGAACACTTCAAAGCGCACGACACTGCCCGGCATTTCAAGAACCCGCGTCAGCGCACGCGCAAAATCGCGAACATGACAGTAGGGCCGCCAGGTGTCGGCATCATAGACCTGCAATAGCGTGCCGCTGAACAGATCACGGGTAAATTCGGACACAGTGAGATCGAACCGCATGCGGCTTGAAAGCCCGAACGCCGTAGCAAAGCGCATCACTGTGCCGCAGTAATCGACCTTGTTGGCCCCACCGAGAATCTGCTTCTCGCGCGCCACCTTGGCGTTTGCGTAGAGCGAAAGCGGCTTGAGCGCATAATTTTCGTCGGCGAGCGTGTCGTCGGGAATCTCGCCGTAGTTCGAGCAAGTCGAAACCATGATGACCTTGTTGAGGCCACGCCCGTCGAGGCCGTCGACAAATCGGGCCAGCCCTTCCTCGTTGATGGATTGATGCTCGGCCGGATACTTCTTGGTGATGGGATCGCCAACGAGGCCCGCCAGTACGATCACGTCCGTGACACCCTCGAGCGCGGCATTCGTTGCCTGCGCATCGGCAACATCGGCTTTGATAAACTCATAGTTGACATGGCCGAGGAACGGCGTGACGCAATCGCTGTTGTGATAAAGTAGCAGGTCGAGACAACGCACATCATAGCCGCGCGCCAACAGAAACGCCGTCAGCGGCGTGCCGATGTAGCCTGCACCACCAACCAGCAACACCCGGCGGCGGGCAAGCCCGCGCGGCTTTAGTACTTCCGCAGCGATGCGATTCTCCTCGACGAAAATCTGTTCGCGAACAGCGTCCGGCAGACTGGCGTTCGCAACATGCGCAATGTATTGGGCGTGAGAAATTGCAGTTGTCATGCGATTTGCATCTACTTTTGAATTCTGTGTTTCAAGCCAGGATGGGAGAGAATGGCGTCGGCCATCTCAAGATCTTCAGGTCTATCGATGTCGAGGCCGCGAATCGAGTTCATGACAAAGAGGGCGGTCTCCTGCCCTTCGGTCATGAATGCCCGGCGACTGCGCAGGAATTGCGGTGTCACCGCATAGACCGCGCCGTTGATGAAATGGAACTGCGTTCCATAGTCTTGTCGGCGGTTGGCACCCACTGGCGGCTTTTCCAACAACGTCCACGATCCGCCAGCGAGCCGCACGCACTCCATTGGATGTTCGCGCACCTCATGAACGCTGATCGCGCTCGATTTCCTTTCATTCCGCAGCGCCGTCACCGTACCGTCGATATCCTCTGCCGACCGCAACGGTGACGTTGGCTGCAGCAATACAATCAAATCGGGCTCCTGCCCCGCGCCCCTACTCCACCAATCCAGGGCATTCAGCACGGTCTCGACCATTCCAACGCTATCACCACCGAGTTCCGCTGGACGGCGATACGGCATCTTGGTGCCGAGCGCCTCACAGGCGGCGGCGATCTCGTCGTCATCGGTCGACACGAGTACGTCCGTCACGGTATTTGCAGCGTGCGCCGCGTCGAGCGTATACGCGATTAGCGGACGGCCGGCCAGAGCCACGACATTCTTGCGCGGGATGCCCTTGGAGCCGCCCCGCGCCGGAATGATCGCCAGAGCCCTCACAGCACCTCGCGGCCAACCGCGATGAGGGTCGATGCGACGTGTTCAATACGCGCGTCGTCCATCTTCACCATCACCGGAATGGCGACCGAACGCTCGAGCAGATCGGCGCTCTTCATCCATGAACTGTCACACTTGCCTTCGTAGCGCGCATTGCCGTTCATGATGTGCGGCCAGTGCTTGGCGAAATGCCAGCCAATGGCGTCGGGAAGGTTCTTTGTGCCGAGACCCTTGGCGCGCATGGCGGCGACGAACTTGTCGGTCAGATCGCGGTTCGGCAGGTAGAACACGATGGTGTCGCCGAGGTCGCCCGTTGGATCCGGGCTGCGCCGGAAGGTGACCGGCAGCGCCTGCAACCGCTGCATCAGCTTGGCCTTGTTCTCGCGCTGGCGCGAAACAATGAAGTCGAGCTTCTTGAGCTGCGCAATGCCGACCGCGCCCTGCATCTCGGTCATGCGAAAATTGAACCCGAAGCAGATCGCGCTTTCTTCGCCGCGTCCCTTGGTCTTGCTGTATTCGTGGCCGTGGTCATGTAGTCCGCGCGCCAGCACATAACGCTGCTCGTCATTGGTTACAACCAGTCCGCCCTCGCCGGTATTCAGCGACTTGCCGGCATCCGTCGAGTAGGCGCCGACCGCGCCAATCGTTCCAGCGTAGCGGCCGAAGTAACTCGCGCCAAGCGCCTGGGCGGCGTCCTCCATGACGAGGATGTTGTGTTCCTTCGCGATGGCCATGATTTCGTCGAGTTCGGCGCACTCGCCCATCATGTGCACCGGCAGCACCACTTTGGTTTTCTGGGTGATGGCGGCGCGGAACGCTTCAGGGTCCATATTCAGCGTGTCATTGACGTCAACAACCACGGGCGTTGCGCCGGTTTCCCGGATCGCTTCGACGGTCGCGACGAAGGTGAAAGCCTGCGTGATCACTTCATCGCCCGGCCCAACCCCAAGGCTCTGCAAGCCAACCTTCAGCGCGGCTGTGCCGGAAGACACCGCCTGCGCATGCTTGACGCCCACCTTTGCCGCAAAGTCGCGCTCGAACTCGCGCACCTTGTAACTGCCATTGCGCATGGCATCGAAGCCGTGCGCGAAGACGATGCCGCCTGCGCTGTCAAAAATCTCGTTGATCGCCTGACGTTCTTCTTCGCCAAAAAGTTCAAATCCGGGCATTGCAGTTGTCCTGTTGAAATTTCAATTCAGTTGGTGTGGCGCATGAGCATGTCGCGCGCATCGGTCTCGGCCTTGAAAGGGACCGGGTTCTGGTTGAACGCGCCTTGGAGCGGAACAACCAGCGAAACGACATGATCGAGGTTCTTTCGTGTGATGCCCCAACGCTCCAGCGTCTTGGGAACATCAAGATGCGCAGACAGCGCATGCAGCAGTTCAGCAAACCGCTTCGACTTCTGCTCAGCAGTCCAGTCCGGATGCGGTTCGACAATATCGAGAAGCTCTGCGTAATCGTGCCAGCCGCGCGCCACGTTGAAGTCCACTACCGATGCGATGAAGATGCCCCCGGCGATGCCGTGGGGAACTTTGAAGTGCACGCCAATCGGGTAGGACAACGCGCCCGCAATGCCCGAACCCGAATTGAACAAGCCCGCCGCAGCAAGATAACTGCCCAGCAGCAAGGCCTGACGCTTGTTCTTGTCGTTCGGCGCATCGACCAAGCTCGGCAAATTCGTATAGAGCAACCGGAAGGCTTCCCGGTTCAACGCCCGCGTGAGCGGGTTTGCGTTGCCGGTCATGAAGCTCTCGAGCGTGTGAACCAGCGCATCCATGCCGGACGAAATCGCAACCGAAGCCGGCGCGCTCATGGTCCACTCGGCGTCCAGCACCGCATAGGTCGCATTGAGGTAACGGCCGTTAATGCCGAGCTTGCGCTTCTCTTCCGTGTCGGTGAACACAGCGTTGATGGTGACTTCGCTTCCGGTGCCCGCGGTGCTCGGGACGCAGATACTGGGTACCGGCGGCACCTTCACGTTGTCGAAACCGCGGTATTGTAGCGCCGGACCAGGATTGGTGCGCAAGCACGCAAGCGCTTTCGCCGTGTCGAGCGCGCTGCCGCCGCCGATGGCAACGATGCCATCCAGCTTCGCAAACGCACGCAGTTTTCCGGCGAGTTCATCGAGGTAGTCATAGGATGGCTCTTCGTTGCCGCGCAGCTGAAACTCGGTCAATTCGCCCACGGCCGCGCCGAGCAACAGTTTGATTTCCTTGTAGTAGGCGCTGTGCGCAGCAACGCCCTCATCGACCAGCAGTGCAACATGCTGCCAGCCGAGCGATTTCACAAAATCGCCGAGACCACGGGACCAGCCCACGCCATAGTGAAGCCGGTTGTCGAGTTGGAAAAAGAATTTGTCGCGCATAATCTCTCTGAGGGTTAGTTGAAAACGGAACCGTAATCTTCGGTCGCCCGGATAAAGTCGCTGTGGCGGCCGACATCGACCCAGTATTCGTGGATCGGAAACACCGCAGGCGGGCGCTTGTTCTCGAGCAGCATCTGGGCGACATCGACCATGGTGCTGGCGCGGTTGCGCGGCACGAGGTCAACAATCTCGGGATTGCAGACGTAAATGCCGGCGTTGACCATCTGCCGGTGTGTCGGCTTCTCGATGAGCCGCGTCAGGTAGCTTCCAGACGTTTCGGCGACGCCATAAGGAATTGTCACCGTATGCTCACGCAGACAGACTGTGAGCGCCGCGTTCGAGGTCTGGTGAAACGTCATCAGGCTGGTGAAATTAAGCTTGGTCAGCAAATCGCCGTTCATCACAAAGAACGGCTCAACTGGTTTTTCCGGCAGCAGCGACAGCGCGCCGGCGGTACCGAGCGGCGCATTCTCGCGCAGGTAAGTGATTTCCGCGTCGAACCGGCGGCCGTCGCCGAAGTATTCCACGATGCGATCACCGAGGTAGTGCATCGAAATGGCGAACCGGTGAAAGCCATATTCCTTGAACTGCAAGATGATCGTTTCAAGAATCGGCCGGTCGCCGATCATCAGCATCGGCTTCGGCGTATCGGCGGTGAGCGGCATCAGACGGCTACCCTGCCCGCCGGCCATCAGCACCACGAGGTTCGGTTGCTGCTTGGCCGCAAGCAATTCATCGAGGGTCAGGAGGCCGACAACGCGGCGCGTCTCATCCACTAACGGAAGCTGATGGATGGCACGCGCGTGCATGCGCGCCAGCAGATCAGCGCGGGGCTCCGCAGGGCTCGCCACCACCGGATTTACATTCATGAGGTTCGAAATGGAGCCGTCGAGCGGATTTCCCTTCAGAACATGTTTGCGGATATCGCCATCGGTCACGACGCCAAGTAAACGGCGTTCGCGATCAACGACCAGCGCAATCTGCAATGCGCCACGATCAATCGCCGCGAGAGCGGCAAGAACCGTGTCCTCCGGTCCGATCAGCGTTAGCAGCCAGTTCTTGCTCATCAACGCTTACCCGCCGGAACGCCCATCCAGATTTCGCCATCCGGAACATCACTGGCAACCATCGCACCGCCGGCGATCAGCGCCCGGCTTCCAATGACAATGCCCTGCTTGATGGTCGCGCCGATGCCGACTAGCGTTTCGCGGCCTACCTGAACGGCCCCGCCAAGCACAGCACCCGGCGCAATGTGACTTCCCCCACTGATACTGCAATCATGATCAATGCTGGCGCGCGTATTGACGATGACGAATTCGCCGATCATGCAGCCTGGCTGAACAACGACTCCAGCCATGACCTGCGATCCGTCGCCCAATTCCGTCTCGCTGCCGATGATTGCCGAAGGATGTGTCAGCGCCGGAAACCGGTATCCTTTGGAACGAAACCGCTCGGCAAGCGCGTTCCGCCCCAGGAGGCCGGCAACCGGATTTTGCGTGGGCATGCCGACGCCAAGTGCAAGGTCAATCTGATCCGGCGAGTAATTCAAGACAGTGCTTTCATCCTGCACGCGAACGCCAAGAACGACGCGGCCATTCTCAGAATTGCCATTCTCGACAACGGCGGCAACTGACCGCCCCAACTTCTGCAGAAGGTCCACGACCACCTTGGCGTGTCCTCCCGCGCCGAGCACGATCACCGGCCGTTCGGCCATTCGATCAACTCGCCTAGGTTGTACGCGCGGCCTGCAACTGTACCGACGACGCTCCAGAATTCCATCGGCGACACGCCGGTGCCGGGACGCATTGCCGTCAGGTCATCGTCTGCAATCACAGCACCTGCCGGAATGGGCCGCGCCGCCACCAGCGATTTGCGGGCTATAGCGCGGTTTGCGATTTCAATCGGTAGCGGCGCCTTAGCGCCAGTTCCCAGGGCCTTCTCCACGGCACGGATGCCCGCAACCATACGCGCGAATTCATCGGGCTCAATCGAAGCCTTATGATCGGGACCCGGCAACGAGCGATCCAGCGTGACATGCTTTTCGATCATCACCGCTCCAAGCGCCGTTGCCGCAATCGCGGCGGCGATTCCTTCGCTATGGTCGGAGAAGCCCACCGGCAGGCCGGACAATGCCTGCAAGGTTTCCATTGCCCGCAGATTGATCGTGTCCATCGGCGCCGGATATTCTGTCGTGCATTGAAGCACAACCACCTTCGCCTGCATGATCTCGCGGGCCTTCGGCAAATTGCGGGTACCTGCCACTTGCGAAATCTGTTCCGGCGCCCTGCGGCCAAGGTAACCCCATGCCAGCAAATCGAGACCAGCTTCGATTTCCGAAATTTCCGCCATGCCGGTCGAGATAATCGAGCGGCGGCCACTGTTACCAACCGCCAGCAGCAACGGGCCGTTGGTGATCTCGCCGGACGGAATCTTGATTGTCTGGCAGTTCAGTTCGTCGATCAGAAAGCGTAAACTCTCCATGTCGAACGGCGAGGAAAGAAAAGCGATGCCGCGTTCCCTGCAGCGTGTAATCAGCGTCCTATGCGCCTCGGGACTAAGTTCGAGCCGGCGCAGCATATCGATCTGCGGTTCGACCGCGCCGACATTGCGCTTCTGGTAGTCGGCCATTCCGGCAGCCGACGTCGCTAGCTGCTGCGCAGAGAATGTCTGAAACTTCACGACATCAGCCCCAGCCTGCGCGGCGGCATCGACCAGCGCGAGCGCAAGATCGACCCGGCCGTTGTGATTTACACCGGCTTCGGCAATCACGGTGACGTGCGAGGTTGATGTCATATCGGTGAGGGTTATGAAATTTCCATGCTACCGCACTTCGGGTGAAGCGACTTCAACCGAAGCACAACAACAAAATTCCGAAAAGCAATGTTGCTTTCCGCACGCGGCCTACGCGGCCGCGACTGCCAACTCATCGATCATCACGCGGACCTTGCGGCCGAGAAGATCGAGCAAAACCGTCACGCGCTCTTCGTCACGCATGCCTTCAAATAACCCAAGGCAATCGGCAAATGCGCCTTCAACAACGCGGACGCGATCGCCTGCTGAAAAGCGTTGACGCTTGCCGAGAATGATAAAGCCCTTTTCATCTTCGCGCTTTCGGAGCGCGTCGATGATGCCGATTGCAACGGAAGCGGGTTCGTCGCCGTTACAAACCAGATTGGAAACGCCAAACGTCGAACGTATCGAGCGCCAGCGCTGCGTCTCCATATCGACGCCGACGAACAGGTAGCGCGGAAATAGCGGGGCCGCGACAATCTCGGTGCGGCGGGCGTGACGGCGGCGCTTCTCAAAACGGGGCAGATAGACCTCGAACTCCTGCCGCAGCAGATTTGCCGCGGCCTTGTTCTCGGCATGCGTTTGGGTCTGAACGACGTACCAGCGCTGGGTCATTCCGCGGCCTCACTGCGAATGCGCAGGCCAAGAAGTTTCGGCACTAGCACACGATTGGCGCCAACGCAGGCGGTAGCAAGATCGAAGGCTTCGCGCGCGCTGCGCAGATCGGTTACCACCACGGCATCGAATTTGCCGGTCACGTCATCGAAGCTCGCAAAAACCGGAGCGCCAACAAAGGTCGGAACTTCCGCCCCGGCATCGACGATGGCGATAATCTCGACGCCGCTCTCCAGCGCGCAGATACGTGCGATTTCGGCGAGGTCCGACACGCCGGCCACGACAACCTGCCGGTAGCCGCGCGCCTTGGCGTTGTTGAAGACGTCGGCGCAATCGGCGCGCGCCTGCCTGAAAAATGAGAATGAGTAGGAGAGATAGTCGACCGTCAGCCGGGACTTCTCCGCGAACCCCTGCGGGGTAAGATAGTAGGCATAGCGGCGGGCCGGGGCTTCACCGACCTTCACCAGCCCCTTTTTCACGCAGCGCTTGAGGTAGGCGTTTACGAGACCCAGCGCGATACCGAGTTCGGAGGCAATATGGCGCTGGGACTGGCCGCCGTCGCGCTCGACCGATTCGAGCAGGCCGAGCAAAATGCGGCCTTTCTCAATGTCTTCGCCTTGTTTCGCGGTTGACATGGCTTCCTCGAGGTCGCCATCTTCCTACCGCGTTCACAGTGTGAACGTCAACTGGCGTGTTCACGTTATGAACTGAATTATCCGGTTGATTATAAAAGACTTATTACGATAGTGATTATGTGCACCCTCATTGGCCCGACCGACCCTGATATACGGTTAAGATGAATCCGGTGCCGCATTCCCCGCCCCTTCGTTTTGGTGATCCGGCCGCCTTCGCCGAGGCTGCCGCACGCGCTATTGCCGATGCACTCGAGGCCGTACTCACGCGCGAAACCGTGGCGGTGCTGGCTGTACCCGGCGGAAACACAGCGCGTCAGGTTCTGCCGGTGCTGGCGCGCCTGCCCCTCGACTGGTCTCGTATCACCCTCACACTCGCCGACGAGCGCTGGGTGCCGCCATCGGACGCCGACAGCAATGAAGGTCTCGTGCGTGCGCTCATCCCCCCGATGATCGAAAAGCGGCTAACCGGCTTGTACAGGGCATCGCTCTCCCTGCGTGATGCCCCGGCCACGCTGGCACAAACTGTTCCGAAGTCGCATGTTGTATTTTTGGGCGTCGGTCTCGACGGGCACATCGCCTCGATATTTCCCGGCGATGCCGCGAATTTCGCAACCGGCAGGTTTGCAGCTGTCGTTCGGCCGGATCACCCTCGCCTAACGATGACACCTGCTGCGTTGCACGAGGCAGAGCTCATCATCATCGGCTTCGCTGGAACGGCAAAGCACGAGATTTATGATCACGCGCTTGAAGCCGGTCCCACAGAACAGCTTCCTGTCAGGCATGTGATGGAAAAGGCGATCATCTTCCTGGGGCCATGACACAACAGCCCGGCGCGATTCAATTGATCGCCACGCAGTACCATATATCCAGCTCGGAAGATCGAACTGAAACTATACGAGATGGAATGCGTCGGTCTGCTGATGAAGCAGCGCAACAGTCATATTATTGACAGTGATGATGTTGTTGACATCCGCGCTGATCACCGCATTGCCATTCCCGTCATCAGCCGCATGATTGAGAATATCGGTAACGTCGGTAAAAAACGTATGATCGATCTGGATTATGTCGCCATGATTGTAGTCGGCGATGATGTCCTTGCCGAAGTTGGGAGCGAATACAAAAGTATCATTCCCCGCCCCGCCGGTGAGGGTGTTGTTGCCGTCGTTGCCGATGATCGTGTTGTCCGCGCTGTTGCCGGTGCCGTTGATGTTGCCGGCGCCGCTGGCAAGGGTGAGGTTCTCAACACCACTCGGCAGCGTGTAGCTGATGTAGCTGATAAC
>CANJBX010000012.1 GCA_947472885.1 Hyphomicrobiaceae bacterium | reverse complement strand
CGCATGGCTTGGCAGATGCCGCAGGCTCGCCAAGGACTGGGAGTGCCTGAATGGAAAAGCGCTCGCGTTCTTGCGTCTCGCCTCGATCCGACTCATGGTGAGAAAGCTAAGCAATCCTGCTTGAACTTTCCGAACAGACTCTAAGGCATGATCCCGAAAAGCGGCCGCCGGTTTTCGGATTAGATCATGCCCAGGTCTGATTACTCCGCGGCGGCGCGCGACCCCTGCGCGTGCGCCGAGGTCAGGTAGTCCACCGCTGCCTGTACGCCGCCCTTCTTGATCGGCACGCCGGCAAGCTGCAGCGCCATTTCGGTGATGCCGAGCGCGCCGATGATCGTGCCATCGTTGGTGTCGCCGAGGTGGCCGATGCGGAAATACTTGCCCGCATAGGCGCCGAAGCTCGCGCCATAGGCGATGTTGAAGGTGTCGAGCGCCAGCGCGCGATACTTGTCGGCGTCATGGCCTTCGGGCAGCAGGATCGCGGTGATGGTGGGCGAGGCCTGCTTCTCGTTCTTGTTGAGGTTCTCGAGACCCCATGCCTTCACGGCACGGCGGGTTGCCTCGGCGAGACGCGCGTGGCGCGCGAACACGTTGTCGAGGCCTTCCTCGTGCAGCATCGCGATGCCTTCATTGAGACCGTAGAGCATCTGCGTCGCCGGCGTGTAGGGGAAGAAGCCGACCTTGTTCATGTTGAGCATCTCGTCCCAAGCGTAGAACGACTTTGGCAGCTTCGCGGTTTCGTTCGCCTTCAGCGCCTTGTCGCTGACCGCGTTGAACGACATGCCGGGTGGCAGCATCAGGCCCTTCTGCGCGCCGCCCACAGAGACGTCGACGCCCCATTCGTCGTGGCGGTAGTCGGCCGAAGCGAGCGAGGAAATCGTATCGACCATCAGCAGCGCCGGATGGCCGGCGGCGTCGATGGCCTTGCGGATTTCCGCAATCGGGGTGAGCGCGCCGGTCGAGGTCTCGTTATGCAGAACGCAGACCGCCTTGATTTCCTTGTTCTTGTCTTCCTTGAGCTTGGCTTCGACTGCCTTCGGGTCGATGCCATGACGCCAGTCGGTGGTGATGAATTCCGGCTTGAGGCCAATGCGCTCCGCCATCTTCTTCCACAGCGAGGCGAACTGTCCGGTCTCGACCATCAGCACCTTGTCACCAGCCGACAGCGTGTTGACGAGCGCGCCTTCCCAGGCGCCGGTGCCGGTCGCGGTGTAGATGATCACCGGGTTGGTGGTCTTGAAAATCGTCTTGATGCCTTCGAGCGCCTTCTTGGCAATCTTGGCGAACTCCGGACCGCGATGGTCGATGATCGGCGCGCTCATGGCGCGCACGACGCGATCCGGCACAAGGGTCGGGCCGGGGATCTGCAGGAAATGGCGGCCGGCTTGTCGGGAGGAATTCTTCGACATCGTCATTGCTTTCGTCTGGTGAGAACCCGGAAAAGGCCGGACCTGACGAATAATCAGGCCCCGGTTGCTGCCCGGTAAGAATGCCGAATGACGAATCCAGTCAAGCGGGTTTCGGTGGGCAATTGCCGGCATAAAAGCTGTTTAGTATCAAGGCTTGGAGGTGTTTTGGATTGGCAAACCCGGTGCCGGAGTCAGACCTCCAGGGTGGTGGTGGTCGTGCGTCTGTATCGGCGGCTGAAAAACGAGTCGCCCCGTGCGCGGTGGCGGTGGCGCATATCCGGTGTAATTGTTGCGCGGGCTTGTTTCGTTTTCGCCGGGGGATTCTGGTTTGGCTACGCGACTGATGCCGGGTCTGGAACGCAAGCTGAAAGCCGGGATCACCGGCGACGTGCTGTTCGGTGCTTTCGACCGCGGCCGCTACGCGACCGATGCTTCGCACTATCAGATGATGCCGCTCGGCGTCGTCGTTCCGAAGACCATGGAAGAGGCCGAGCGCGCCATTGCGATTGCGCGCGCCGAGGGCGTCAGCGTCACGGCGCGTGGCGGCGGCACTTCGCAATGCGGCCAGACCATCAACAACACGCTGATTGTCGATGGCTCGAAGCATCTCAACAAGCTTCTTGATCTTGATGTGGCAGGCCGCCGCTGCGCGGTCGAGCCGGGTATCGTGCTCGACGAACTCAATCGCAAACTGAAACCGCATGGTCTGTGGTTCCCGGTCGATATCTCGACCGCCTCGCGCGCCACCATCGGCGGCATGACCGGCAACAATTCCTGTGGCGGGCGTTCGCTGCGCTACGGCAACACGCGCGAGAACGTGCTGTCCATCGACGCGTTGCTCGCCGACGGCAGCAAGGCGCATTTCGGGCCGGCGATGAACGATCTTTCCGACGTGACGCCATCGCTGCGCCCGCTGGCGAAGGATTTGCTGACACTCGGCGCACGCGAAGCCGGCGAGGTGATCGCGAAATTCTCGCATGTCCAGCGCCGCGTCGGTGGTTACAATCTCGACGCCTTGTTGCCCGGAAGGAACGATCTCAACCTCGCGCATATTCTGGTCGGTTCCGAAGGCACGCTTGGATACTCGACCAAAATCGAACTCAAGCTTTCGCCGCTGCTGGCGCGCCGTGCGGTCGGCGCCTGCCACTTCGGCAGTTTCCATGCAGCGATGGATGCCGCGCAGCACATCGTGCGCCTGAAGCCGATCGCCGTCGAACTGGTCGATCGCACGATGATCGAGCTGGCGCGCGACATTCCGATGTTCCGCCCGACCGTCGAAGCCTTCGTGCGCGGCGTACCCGATGCGGTGCTGCTTGTTGAGTTCGCGGAGGAGGACTGGGACGAGAACCTGCGCCGCCTGAAGGCGCTGCACGAGTTGATGGGCGACCTCGGCCAGAGCTGGGACAAGGACGGCACGAGCCGTGGCGGCGTGGTCGATATCGTCGATGCGAAATTGCAGGCGGCGATTGCGGAGGTCCGCACCTCCGGTCTCAACATCATGATGTCGATGAAGGCGCAAGGGAAACCGATTTCCTTCGTCGAGGATTGCGCGGTGCCGCTTGAGCATCTTGCCGATTACACGGCGCGCCTGACGGAGGTATTCGAGAAGAACGGCACGCGCGGCACCTGGTACGCGCACGCTTCCGTGGGCTGCCTGCATGTGCGGCCGATCCTGAACCTGCGCCAGGAGAAGGACGTCAAGGCGATGCGCGCCATCGCCGAGGAAGCCTTCTCTTTCGTGAAGGAATACAAAGGCTCGCATTCCGGTGAACACGGCGACGGCATCGTGCGCTCCGAATTCCATGAAAAGATGTTCGGGCCGGAACTGGTGCGTGCCTTCGAACAGGTAAAGGACCGTTTCGATCCGGACGGCTTCTACAATCCCGGCAAGATCGTGCGCGCGCCGAAGTTCGACGACCGCAGCCTGTTTCGCTACAGCCCGGACTATCACGGCGAGCCGTTTGAAAATCAGCTCGACTGGTCGGCCTATCCAGGCTCCGGCGGCGGTCTGCAGGGCGCCATCGAGATGTGCAACAACAACGGCGCCTGCCGCACGCTGGCCGGCGGCGTGATGTGCCCAAGCTATCGCGTCACCGGCGACGAGCGCCACGTCACGCGCGGCCGCGCCAACTCGCTGCGGCTTGCGATGTCGGGCCAGCTCGGGCCGGATGCCATGGCGTCCGACGAAATGGCCGACACGATGAAACTGTGCGTGTCGTGCAAGGCGTGCCGCCGCGAATGCCCGACCGGCGTCGATATGGCGCGCATGAAGATCGAGGTGAAGGCGGCGCGTGCGGCGAAGTTCGGCCTGTCGCTGCACGATTGGCTGGTCGGCTATCTGCCGCGCTACGCGCGGTTCGCCGCGAAGTTCGCCTGGCTGCTGAACTTGCGCGACGTGGTGCCCGGTGTTGCAAGTCTGTCGGAAGTCCTCGCGGGTTTCTCCGCGCGCCGCACGCTGCCCAAGTGGCGAACCGATGCCTTCAAGGACCCGGTCAATACGTTCCGTGCGCGCGCGCCGTCCTCCTTCGCCAAGGAGCAGGGCGATGGCGACAAGGATCAGGGCAAGGACGTTGTCCTGTTTGCCGACACGTTCAATCGCTACTTCGAACGCGAAAATCTTGACGCCGCCCTGGCGGTGTTAAACGCCGCCGGCTATCGCGTTCATTTTGCGCAGCCGATGCACGGCGGCAGGCCGCTGTGCTGCGGCCGCACGTTCCTTTCCGTTGGCAAGGTCAGCGAAGCGCGTCTTGAGGCCGAGCGCACGCTCGCCGCGCTCGCGCCGTTCGTGTCGCGCGGCGTGCCGGTCATCGGCCTTGAGCCAAGCTGCATCCTGACCTTCCGCGATGAAATCCCGGCGCTGGTGAAAAGCAATACGGCCAAGCAGCTCGCCGAGCAGGCCATGCTGTTCGAGGAATTCCTGGCGCGCGAGGCCAAGGCCGGACGGCTTGATCTGCCGCTTGCCGAGACCCGGAAGCGCGCGCTGCTGCATGGCCATTGCCACCAGAAGGCGTTTGCGGCGATGGGTGCGGTGGAGGCGACGCTCCGGCTGGTGCCCGGCCTCGAAGTCGAGACGATTGAATCGAGTTGCTGCGGGATGGCGGGGAGTTTTGGCTACCATGCCGAGACCATCGACGTGTCGCTGGCGATGGGGGAACTGTCGCTGCTTCCCGCAGTGCGAAACGCGCCGGTGGATGCGCTCATTGTGGCCGACGGTACATCCTGCCGGCACCAGATCCACGATGGCGCTGGCCGCGCGGCGATCCATGTGGCGCGGGTGCTGGAGATGAGCCTGCGCCGGTAGCGCGGGCTGCCACCGTGCGTCAGGTTCGGTTCCATGGGCGTATTTCCCGGCATTTCAGCTTGCAGTAGCCCTGCAAAACCGCACAATGACCGTAACCCGCGCCACTGAACGCGCGAACGATAAAATCTGGAGGGAGCATTTCATGCCGAAAATCAGCCAGCTATTTTACGCCAGTGCGCTCGCGTTGTGTGCCGCTACACCGGCGCTGGCGTGGGAGCCGACCAAGCCCGTTGAAATCGTGGTTGCGGCAGGCGCTGGCGGCGCTTCCGACCAGATGGCGCGCATGATCCAGGCGGCGATCCAGAAAAACAATCTGATGAAGCAGCCGATGGTGGTTTCGCTGAAGGGTGGCGCGTCGGGCGCGGAAGCGCTGATCTACATGAAGTCGGGCGAAGCCGATGCGCACAAGTTCGTCATCGCCTATTCGCTGATTTACACGTTGCCGCTGTCGGCAAAAATTCCGTTCAACTGGCGCGACCTGACGCCGGTGGCGATTCTCGCGTTCGACCAGTTCATCCTGTGGACCAACGCCAAGGACCCCTACAAGAGCGTCAAGGAATTCACCGACGCCGCGAAGGCCGCTACGCCGCCGTTCAAGATGGGCGGTACGGGATCGAAGCGCGAGGATCACATTCTCACGGCGTTCATCGAGAAGCGCACCGGGGCGAAGTTCGCCTATCTGCCGTACAAGTCGGGCGGTGAAGCTGCGACACAGTTGGTCGGCGGCCACACGGCGGCCAACGTCAATAACCCGTCGGAAAACGTCGAAGAGTGGCGTGCCGGTCAGGTGCGGGCGCAGTGCGTATTCGATGCCGAACGCATCAGCTACAAGGTGAAGGTGTCGGGCGACCTGTCGTGGAACGACGTGCCGACCTGCAAGGAGCAGGGGCTCGACGTTCAATACACCATGCTGCGCGGCATGTTCCTGCCGGGCAAGGTCGCGCCGGACGTGACCACATTCTACGTCGATCTGTTCAAGAAGCTGGTGCAGACGACGGAATACAAGGACTACATGGAAAAGCAGGCGCTCAAGCCCGTGTTCATGACCGGCAAGGACATGACCGACTTCCTGCAGAAGGACGAAGAACTGCACAAGCAGCTCATGACCGAAGCAGGTTTCGTCGCGACGACAAATTAAACACGGATGTCATTCCGGGGCGCGAGCATGGCTCGCGAACCTGGAATGATAATCGCGACGGCTGGGTAATTCATGACAGAAGTAACAAGTTCTCCCGACCGTCCCGTCGTGCGTTCGCGCAGCGTCGATATCGTGGTGTCGCTGTTGTTGCTCGCGCTTGCCATCCTGCTCGGATGGGATGCCCATCGCATCGGAGCGTCATGGGCGGATGACGGCCCGCAGGCCGGATACTTCCCGTTCTATCTCTCCATCATCATGGGTGGCGCGAGTCTCTACGGGCTCGCCGTTGCATTCCTTGATAAATCACGCGGCGCATTCGTGACGCGTGAACAGCTTGTTCGCGTCATGCAGGTGTTCGTGCCGACGCTGGTATATTGCTTCGCAACCCAGTTCCTCGGTCTGTATGTCGCGAGCTTCCTGCTGGTTTCCGGCTTCATGTGGTGGATCGGCAATATCTTGATCTGGAAGTCGATCCTGGTTGCGTTCACCTTCACCGTCGTGATGTTTCTGACTTTCGAAATCGCATTCAACGTCATCATGCCCAAGGGCCCGCTCGAAGCGGCGTTTGGATTCTAGGCCAGCACCATGGAAGCACTCGGACTCTTGATGCTGGGCTTCAAGGCCCTAATGACGTGGAAGATTCTGGCGCTGATGCTGGTCGGGCTTGTGCTCGGCATCTTCGTCGGCGTGCTGCCGGGCCTCGGCGGACCCAACGGCGTCGCGATCCTGCTGCCGCTGACCTTCTCGATGGACCCCACTTCAGCGATCGTCATGCTGTCGTGCCTCTACTGGGGCGCGCTGTTCGGCGGTGCGATCACCTCGATCCTGTTCAACATTCCCGGCGAAGCATGGTCGGTCGCAACGACGTTCGATGGCTATCCGATGGCGCAGCAGGGCCGCGCCGCCGAAGCGCTGACCGCCGCGTTCACATCATCGTTCATCGGCTCGTTGATCGCCGTGATGATGATTACGTTCCTCGCGCCGCGCATCGCCGACTTTGCCTTGAAGTTCGGCCCGCCGGAATTCTTCGCGGTCTATCTTCTGACGTTCTGCTCGTTCGTCGGCCTCGGCAAGGAAGCGCGCCAGAAGATTGTGATCTCGATGGCGCTGGGCCTGCTGCTCGCCGGCGTCGGCATGGATACGGTGTCGGGGCAGCTGCGCCTGACGTTCGGGTTCACGGAACTGCTGCGCGGCGTCAATTTCCTCGTCGCGGTCATTGGCCTGTTCGGCATCAGTGAAATTCTGGTCACCATGGAAGAACGTCTTGCGCTGCAAGGCCATCCTGCGAGCCTGAGCTTCAAGGTCGTATGGCAGGTGTGGAAGACGCTGCCGCGCTACTGGGTCACGCTGCTGCGTTCTTCCGCGATTGGCTGCTGGCTTGGCATCACGCCGGGCGGCGCGATTGCGGCGTCTTTCATGGGCTACAATCTCGCCAAGCGTTTTGACAAGAATCCGGAGAGCTTTGGCACCGGCCGCATCGAAGGCGTGTTCGCGCCGGAAACCGCAGCCCATGCGGCGGGGACGTCCGCGCTGCTGCCGATGCTGGCGCTCGGCATTCCGGGTTCCGGCACGGCAGCGATCCTGCTTGGCGGCCTGATGGTGTGGGGATTGAATCCTGGCCCGCTGCTGTTCGTGGAACACAAGGAATTCGTCTGGGGCACCATTGCCTCGATGTACCTCGGCAATGTCATCGGCCTGATTATCGTGATGTGCACAGTGCCGTTCTTCGCCGCCGTGCTGCGCGTGCCGTTCTCTGCGGTCGCGCCGATGATCGTGGTGTCCTGCGCCATCGGCGCCTACGCCATCCAGAACGCGATGTTCGATGTCTGGTTGATGCTTGGCTTCGGCGTACTCGGCTATGTGTTCAAGAAGCTCGACTATCCGCTGGCGCCGCTGACGCTCGCGCTGGTGCTGGGTTCGCGGGCGGAAGACGCCTTCCGCCTCTCGATGATCGGTGCGGGCGGCGACCTTCGCGTGTTCTGGTCGAACTGGCTGGTCGGCTCGATTGCGACGTTGGCTTTGGTGCTGCTGTTCTGGCCGGTGATCGGCATGGCCATTGAACGTGCCACCAGCACGTTCAGCAGCAAGACCGCTTAGTCCGTCCCTGACAGAAAATCGAAGTCGCAGCCCTTGTCGGCCTGCGTCACGCGTTCGGTGTAGAGCCGGGCATAGCCGCGCTTGGGCTTCTCTGGCGCTTTCCATTCCAGCCGGCGCTTGGCGAGTTCGGCGTCATCGACCAGCAGCTCGATCTTTCGCGCATCGGCATCGAGCCGGATGATGTCGCCGTCGCGCACCAGCGCGAGCGGTCCGCCGGCGGAAGCCTCCGGCGAGATATGCAGCACAACGGTGCCATAGGCCGTGCCGCTCATGCGCGCATCCGAAATACGCACCATGTCGGTGACGCCTTTCGAGCCGAGTTTCTTCGGGATTGGCAACGCGCCGGCTTCCGGCATCCCCGGCGCGCCGATAGGTCCCGCGTTGCGCAGCACCAGCACATGATCCGGCGTCACATCCAGTTTCGGATCGTCGATGCGCGCCTCAAGATCGGCCAGTGAGTCAAACACCAGCGCAGGCCCCTGATGCGTGCAGAGCTTTTTCGTCGCCGAGGCGAGCTTGATCGCCGCGCCGTTCGGCGCAAGGTTGCCGGTCAGCACTGCAATCGCTTGATTCGGAAATACCGGCCGATCCAGTGGGCGTATCACCTCGTCGTCCACATAGACCGGCCAGCGTGCCACGATCTCGCCGAGCGTTTCGCCATTCACTGTGGGCGCGGAGAGATCGAGCTTGTCCTTGAGCCGCCGCCACAGGGCAGGAATGCCGCCCGCGGCGTGGAAATCCTCGACAAAGAAACTGCCTGCCGGCTTGAGATTGACCAGCACCGGCGTGTCGCGCCCGACAGCGTCGAACTCCGTCATGTCGAAATCGAGGCCTGCGCGTCCGGCAATCGCGGCGAGATGCACCAGCGCATTGGTCGAACCGCTGGTGGTCTGCAGAATGATCGCGGCGTTGCGCAGCGCCTGCCTGGTCAAGAGCTGCCGCGGGGTCGGCGCGCCGCTGACCGCCATTTCCGCCGCGCGCTTGCCGGAGGCTTCCGCGATGCGCATGCGCTCCGACGACACCGCCGGCGCGGTTGCCGCGCCCGGTAGCGTGAAGCCCAATGTCTCCGCGATGCAGGCCATGGTCGCCGCGGTGCCCATCACCATGCAGGTGCCGGAGGTCGGCATCAGCTGATCGTGTGCGCGGTTGAGGTCCGCTTCTTCGATTGTGCCGGCGCGATGCTGCGCCCACAGGCGGCGGCAATCGGTACAGGCGCCAAGCCGCACGCCTTCATGCCGTCCCGCCAGCATGGAACCGACCGGCAATACGATGGAAGGAACGTCTGCGGAAATCGCGCCCATCAGTTCGGCGGGAATCGTCTTGTCGCAGCCGCCGATCATCACCACGGAATCGAGCGGCAATGCCTTGAGCATTTCCTCGACGTCCATCGACATCAGGTTGCGCAACAGCATCGAGGTCGGAAACGTGAAGGCTTCGTGCAGCGAGATCGTCGGAAAAATAAACGGCAGCGCGCCGGCGAGCCGGACACCCTTCGCAACGGCTTCCGCGAGCTTTGCC
Organism: Hyphomicrobiaceae bacterium; assembly: GCA_947472885.1. Taxonomy (GTDB): domain Bacteria; phylum Pseudomonadota; class Alphaproteobacteria; order Rhizobiales; family Xanthobacteraceae; genus CANJBX01. The sequence goes on along the minus strand of CANJBX010000012.1, from coordinate 63,207 downwards.
GCCGTACCGTGGCAGGGATTGAAATCGGAGGCGGTCGAAAGAATGCCGACGATGGGCAGGTCGAATTGCTCTTCGGTGAAGCCTGCGCCTTTGAGAAACCCGCGCCGCAGGAACAGCGCGAATTCCTCGTCGCCGTATTGCGCCAGCCGCGACCGCAGGCCCTTCCGGTTCTTCATTGTTCTCTCTCCCCGTCATCCGGGACATTGCGCGATCTGGCAGCGGCAGGCAACATTGCGGTTGCAATCACGCCGGAAGCAATCCGGGCATCGGGAGGACACGACCATGGCGGGACCCAACAAGGTCATCATCACCTGCGCCATTACGGGCGCGATCCACACACCCTCGATGTCGCCGCATCTGCCGGTGACGCCGGACCAGATCGCGGATGCCGCCATCGGCGCGGCGGAGGCGGGCGCAGCCATCGTGCATCTGCACGCGCGCGATCCCAAAACGGGCAAGCCCGACCAGTCGCCCGAGGCATTTTCGAAATTCTTGCCGCGCATCAAGCAAAGCAGCAATGTCGTCATCAACCTCACCAGCGGCGGTGCGCCGACCATGGCGGTTGCCGAGCGTGTCAGTCCCGCGCACATGCTCAAACCGGAAGTGGCGAGCCTCAACATGGGTTCGATGAACTTCGGCCTGTTCCCCATGCTCAACCGCTTCAAGGAATTCAAGCACGACTGGGAGCGGCCCTATCTCGAGGGCACCAAGGATTTGATTTTTCGCAACACGTTCCGGGATATCGAGTTCATCCTCGATACATGCTCAGGCAACGGCACGCGCTTCGAGTTCGAGTGCTACGACACCGGCCACCTCTACAACCTCGCGCATTTCCTGGACCGTGGCCTCGTGAAGCCGCCGCTGTTCGTCCAGACCGTGTTTGGCATTCTCGGCGGCATCGGCACGCATCCCGAGGACGTGATGCACATGCGCCGCACGGCAGATCGTCTGTTGGGCCGCGACAATTACCGCTGGTCGGTGCTGGGCGCGGGACGGAACCAGATGCCAATTGCGGCCATGGCAGCGTCGATGGGCGGCAATGTCCGCGTCGGGCTGGAGGACTCGCTCTGGCTCGGTGCCGGCAAGCTCGCGGAATCGAATGCTGCGCAGGTGAAGAACGTGCGCCAGATCATCGAGGGGCTTGGCCTCCAGATCGCGTCACCCGATGAGGCGCGCGAAATGCTGGCGCTCAAGGGCGGCGACAAGGTGGGGTTCTAGCGGCAAAAACGCGCCGCCGATATTTGTAGTTGCCGCAGCGCACGCGAATCCTTCAAATGAACCTGGAAGGATTCACAAGCCAATGGCCGCGCTCGACACCGTCAGCCTGACAATTTTGCTGGGATCTGCCCTGATCCTGGCAGGCGTGCTATCGAGCCTTGTCGCCCTGCGGTTTGGCGCTCCCTTGCTGCTCGGGTTCCTCGCGGTCGGCATGCTGGCAGGCGAGTCCGGTCCTGGCGGAATCAAGTTCGACGACGTGCGCATGACCTACCTCGTCGGCTCGATTGCGCTTGCCTTGATCCTGTTCGATGGCGGGCTGCACACGCGCTATGCCACCATCCGCAGCGTGCTTGCCCCGACGGTCATCCTGGCGACGGTCGGCGTGGTCATCACGGCCGCCGTCATGGCTCCGATGGCGCATTACCTGCTGAAGCTCGACTGGACCGAATCCATGCTGGTCGGTGCGGTCGTCGCCTCGACCGACGCCGCAGCGGTTTTCCTGCTGATCCATTCGCGTGGCCTGCGCCTGCGTCCCCGCGTCGGCGCGACGCTCGAAGCCGAATCCGGCACCAACGATCCTTTCGCGATTTTTCTCACCATCGCCATTGTCGAGATGCTGCTCACGGGCCATCAGTCGATCCCGGCCATCGCGACGAGTCTTTTAATCAAGGCGGCTGGCGGTGCGCTGGTCGGCTATGCTGGCGGCAAGGCCATCGTATTTGGGTTGAACCGATTTGGTCTGGCGCAGGGGCTCCATGCTGTATTCGTCGCCATCGGTGCTGTGATTGTTTTTGGCCTGGGTGAAGCCATCCATGCCTCGGGCTTTCTTGCGGTCTATCTCGCCGGTCTGATCGTCGGCAACAATCCGGCGCGTGCCCATTCCACCATCGTCACGTTTCTCGATGCCGCGACCTGGCTGGCGCAGATCATCATGTTCATGCTGCTCGGCCTGTTGGCGTGGCCCGGCAATTTGCCGAGCATCATGCTCCCTGCATTGGGTATCGCGTTTGGCCTGATGCTGGTGGCGCGGCCTGTGGCCGTGTTCCTTTGTCTCGCACCGTTCCGGTTCTCGTGGCGTGAAAAAGTTTTTGTGTCATGGGTCGGATTGCGCGGCGCGGTAGGCATTTTCCTCGCGTCGATTCCCTTGCTGGTAAAATTGCCCAACGCGCAGATTTATTTCGATGTCGGTTTTGTCGTCGTGCTGGTGTCGCTGCTCATTCAGGGCTGGAGTATTGCGGTGGCCGCCCGCGTGCTGCATGTCGCGTTGCCGCGCAGCGGCGCAAGTCCACGCCGCGTCGAACTCGATCTTCCCGGCCAGTTGACGCAGGAATTGGTGGGCTACGCGCTTGGCGCGCATAATCCCTATCTGCATCGCCGCATCATCCCCTCATGGGCCAAGCTGATGATGGTGGTACGCAAGCAGAAAGTGCTGACGGCGGAAGAAGCCGGCATCGTGCGCGAAGGCGATCATGTCTATCTGCTGGCGCCGCCTGAACGCGCGCCGGCGCTCGACCGTTTCTTTGTCGATACGCCGACATGGGCGGAGCCGGACCCCGGCGCGTTGGGCGACTTCATCCTGCCGGGTATCACCACCATCGGTGAGCTTGCGGAAGCCTACGATCTGGTCGTCGCTGCTGCGGACAGGTCCGTGACGGTCTCGGATTATTTCGCTCGCCGCATCGGCAATTCGGCGCGCAAGTCCGATGTCATCTCGCTGGGTGCGGTGTCCTTGGTGGCGCTGCATGTTGTCGATGGCCGCGTCATGAGCGCGGGCCTGCGCCTTGCCGAACCCGATGCGCCGGTGCCGTTGCTGCCGAAGGCGACACCGGCCAAGCGTTTCTGGCGGCGTGTCATGGCTGTTCCGAAGCTGCGCAAGCGCAAAAGCAAGACCTGAAGCGCACAATCTAAAGCGCAAACCTAAAGCGGGTGCCGCACCATCGGTACCATGCCTTCGCCGGTATCGACCATCACGGCATCGACACCGAAGATGGCGGAAAGCCGCTCCGGCGACAGCGCCTTTTCCGGCGTGGCGTCGCCGACCAGTTTACCCTTGTCCATCACCAGCACGCGGTCGCAGAATCTTGCCGCCAGCGTGAGGTCATGAACGACGGCCAGCACCGCGCCGCCGTCGCGTGCGGCTTGCCGTAACAGGCCCATGACGACCAGCTGGTGTTTCGGATCAAGCGATACGGTTGGCTCGTCGGCAAGGATGATCGCGGCCTGCGTTGCCAGCAGGCGAGCCAGCGCGACGCGCGCCTGCTCGCCGCCGGAAAGCGTCGTCACCGTGCGCTGCGCGAAGTCTGCGATGCCGGTGATGGCGATGGCCTTGGCGATGGCAGCTTCGTCGGCCTTGCTGAGTTGTGAAAAATGATCGGCGTGCGGCAAGCGGCCGAGTGCAACCACGTCGGCGGCGGGCATCGGCCAGTGGAACACATGACCTTGCGGCATGAAGGCTATTTTGCGGGCACGCTCGCGCGGCGGCGTATCGGCGAGGCGGGTATCGCCGAGTTTGACCTTGCCGCGCGATGCCTCAACGCCGGCAATCGCGCGCAATAAGGTCGATTTTCCCGCGCCGTTCGGGCCGACCAGCGCGACCATCTCGCCCTTGCGCAATTCAAACGACACATGATCGACGATGGGCCTGCCGCCGAAGCGCACGGTCATGTTTTCGGCGGTAAAAACCGGATCGCTCATCTGGCCGATCCTTCGAGGATGCGGCGCTCGGAAAAGATCATGCGCAGGAAAAACGGCACGCCAATCAATGCGGTAACGACGCCGATCTTGAGTTCGATGGCGGCCGGCACCAGCCGCACGGCGATGTCGGCGGCGATCAGCAGCACCGCGCCGGTCAGGGCTGCCGGTAACAGCACGCGTGCGGGGTCGGAGCCGACCGCGCGCCGGACCAGATGCGGCGCAACTAGACCGACAAACCCGATGGCGCCGGATACGGCAACCGCCGCGCCGACCCCGATGGCGACACCGGCCACCACCAGCAGGCGCGTCAGCGGGATGTTGACGCCAAGAGAGATCGCCGCTTCCTCGCCGAGCGACAGCGCGCGATAGGCTTTTGCGCCCAGCATCAGCATAAGCCAGCTCACGAGGAAGAACGGCAGCGCGATGATGAGATGATCCGTGCTGCGGTCTTCCAGCGAACCCAGCAGCCAGAACGCGACTTCCAGCGCGATGAACGGATTTGGCGCGAGATTCAGGATCAGCGCCGTCATGGCGCCGGCGAAACTTGCAAGCGCCAGGCCCGCCAGCAGCGTGATCGTCAGGCTGGCGCGGCGGCCAGCGATCAGAATAAGGCCGCCAACCGAGAGCAGCGCACCGGCGATGCCGGCTAACGGCGCGATGAAGGAAGTCACCGGCGCGAGGCCGAACGCGATCACCAGCGATGTTGCAGCCGCGGCGGCCTGCGGCGCGCCGAACAAGGCAGGCTCGGCCAGCGGATTGCGCAGCAAGCCTTGCAATGCCGCGCCGGACAAGCCCAGCGTCGCGCCTATTCCGATGGCCAGCACGGTACGGGGCAGGCGGATTTCGCGGACAATGATGCCAGCCGGGCCCTGGCCGTCGAACAGTGCGGACAATGCGGCTGCTGGCGTTAATCCGGCCTGGCCGGTCACAAGCGAGACCAGCGCGAGCGCGGCCAGCAGCACGGCAAGCGCTGCGCAAAGCAGAATATCGCGCCGGTTCATGGGCGGCATGAAAACTCCTCCGCGGCTTTCCTACAGGCTTGCGGCTTGCGCTCCAATGGAAATGCGCGGCAAGGTTCCGGCTTATTTCGGCGGAATGGCAGCTGATGCGGCGCTGGCTGACGATAATTGCGGTCTTGATGCTCGGCGCGAATGTGGCGCACGCCGCCGATATTCCGCGCCGGATCGTGTCGTTCAACCTTTGCGCGGACCAGCTCGTGCTTGCGCTGGCGGATCAGGACCAGATCGCGGGTCTTTCGCCTTATGCCGCCGATCCGGCACTGTCGGTGATGGCGGAAAAAGCCCAGGCCTTTCCGCGCCTCGACTGGCAGGGGGAATCCGTTATTCCGCTGCAGCCGGACCTTGTTCTGACCGGAACATGGGATCGTCCGGTCACGCGGCGCCTTCTTGGCGCGCTCGGCTATCGCATCGCCGAGGTGGAACTGGTGACGGATATCGCGTCCGCGCGCGCGCAGGTCACGGCGATGGCGGAATTGCTCGGCCACCCGGAGCGTGGCGCGGCGATGGTGCGCGCCATCGACGCCGCAGCAAAAAAGCTGACCGATCTGGCGGGGCTGGCCGGTCGGAATAAGACCGCGCTGGTGCTTGAGCGCGGCGGATTTGCGTCGGGCACAGCGACGCTGGCGTCGGCCCTGGTCGGACAAGCGGGTTTCGTGCCGCCGGCCCATGCGCCGCCCGGCTTTGGCGGATTCCTGCCGCTCGAAAAACTGCTGGTGCTCAAACCCGACTTTGTCGTGCTGAAAGACCCGCCGCGCGCGCCGACCGATCAGGGTGCGCTCTATCTCACCCATCCGGCATTGCGTGCGGCCTATCCGCCGGAGCGGCAGATCAACTTGCCGGCGCGTTTCGCCTTGTGCGGCGGGCCGGCATTGGTGATGGCGCTGGATTATCTCGGCAATGAACTTCAGGCGCGCGTGCGATAGTCTCGCCATTCGGCGACCCTGTTCACGATTGCCGCAAGTCCGTGAGTCAAGGCGGCTGCAGTCTCTTCACGCCGCGTTGCGTTCGATACGCAACGCCGATGGCGGTTCGCCCATGGTCCTGTGAAACGCCGCCGTGAACGCGCTTGCGCTTTGATAGCCGTTGCGTAGCGCGACTTCCGAGATCGGCTCGCCTGCGATGATCGCCTCCAGCGCATTGTGAAACCGCACGCGCTGCCGCCAGGCGGCGAAGCTCATGCCGAGTTCACTCTCGAACAAGCGCGCGAGCGTTCGCATGGATGCGCCCGCTGTCTCTGCCCAACCGTCGAGTGTCAGGCGGTTGGCGGGACCGGACAGCAGCGCATTGCAAACGCGCAGCAGCCGGGCGTCGTGCGGCATGGGGATCATCAGCGACAGCCTGCGCGCCCGCGCGATCTCGGAAAGGATGAGAAACGCCGCCGCGCCGCCGCGTCCCTTCTCGTCGTAGACTACCGGCTCGTCGATCAGCGCGAGGACCAGTTCGCGCAACAGCGGCGAGACTTCGATCACGCTCGGCACAGGGGGCAATTCCTTGTGCGCGTGGCGCTCGATATAGAGCGTGCGCATCTCGACGCGCCCGCGCATGGTGATGGCGTGATCCATGCGCGCCGGCAGATAGACGGCGCGGTCGGGCGGCACGATCCACGCTTCGCCCTCGGTCCGCACGCGCATCACGCCCGAAACCGCATAGATGAACTGGTCGCGCGGATGATGGTGCGGTTCGATCTCCTGTCCGTCGTTGAAGGTCTTGGGCATGGCCGCGAGCGGACGCGGTACGGACTGATAATCCTTCGCGTCCATGCTGCGGTTCTGGCTGCGCTGCAGCGGTTTTTGCTTGGCCATGGGAGTCCTGAGGCTGGTTTCGCGCTTGGCAAAATCTCGATGAATATTGGCAGGACGGCGCAATTCCGCCAAGGCTAATCTTGCGCCTGTTCGCAGCATGCCGGGGTTTTCGATGAATCGCGACCGCACCAACTTCCTGTTCCTGAACCTCGGCCACTTCTTCGATCATTTCTTCACGCTGATCTTCGCGACGGTTGCCGCGCTGACGCTGTCGCGTGAATGGGGCCTGAGCTACGGCGAACTCCTGAAGTATGCGGCCCCGGGCTTCTTTGCCTTCGGTCTGTTCTCGCTGCCGGCCGGCTGGCTGGCGGACAAGTGGAGCCGCGAAGGTATGATGGCGGTTTTCTTCGTCGGTATCGGTGTCGCATCCATCGCCACATCGTTCTCGCAGACGCCGTTGCAAGCCGGTATCGGCCTGTTCGTCATCGGCGTTTTCGCCGCGATCTATCATCCGGTCGGCCTCGCCATTGTCACCCAGCGCTGGAAGAACACGGGCATGCGGCTCGCGGTGAACGGCGTGTGGGGCAATCTCGGTGTTGCCAGTGCGGCGCTTGTTACCGGATATTTCATCGACCACGGCGGCTGGCGCATCGCCTTCGTCGTGCCGGGCATGCTCTCGATCATCGTCGGCATTCTCTATGCGATGCATCAGTGGCACGAAGTTACACATGCGCAGGCGGCGCGCGCCAGGGTGGCGGCTTCCGATGTTCCGCATCCTGCGGATTACAAGGCGTTGCTGATGCGTATTTCCATCATCGTATTCGTCACCACGGCGGTATCGAGTGTCATCTTTCAGTCCACGACTTTCGCACTGCCAAAGATTTTCGATGAACGTGCGCGGGGCTTCGCGCAGGACATGACGGCGTGGCTGTCGGCGAGTGGCGTGCCGGCGCAAGGCGATGTTGCAACCATGATCGGCATATTCGCCTTCGCCGTGTTCGCGGTTGCCTCGCTGGCGCAGCTTGTGGTCGGCAGCATGCTCGACAGATTCGGGCCGCGTATTGTGTTCCTGATGGCGGCGACGGTGCAGATCGTGTTTTTCGCCGTGATGCCGGGCCTGCGCGAAGGCTGGGCAATCGCTGTGGCGTTGGGCTTCATGCTCGGCGCATTCGGGCAAATTCCGATCAACGATTTCATGATCGGAAAGATGGCAAGCGGCCCCGCACGCGCGCGGGTCTATGGCGTGCGTTATGTCGTGAGCTTCACCGCGCTCGCGGCGGCGCTGCCGCTGATCAGTTACGTCTATGGCGCTTACGGCTTCGACACGCTGTTCCGCCTGATGGCGGTGGCGGCGGCGATCATCTTTGTTGTGACGGCGTGTTTGCCGTCGCGGGTGCCGCAGCCTGTCGTGGCGTCAGCTTAATTACCGTTCTGGCTCGCGAAGCGCCCGGAACCCTCTCCCCTTGAGGGAGAGGGTGGGCATTCGAGCGAAGCGAGAATGACCGGGTGAGGGGTTTCTTCGCAACTCTGGTCTGACCCCTCACCCCGCTCGCTGCGCTCGCGACCCTCTCCCTCAAGGGGAGAGGGTGACAGAGCAAGCCGTGCGAGCGTGATTGACTAACTAATGCGCCATATCGGCGGGGCTGGCATCGAGCAGCTCGACACCGCCGACAGCCTGAACGCGGCCGTCCTCGATGCGCACGACCTGCGAGGCGAGCTTGACGATCTCGCCAGCCTGATGGCTCACATAAATCATCGGCACCCTGGCTTCTTCGCGCAGGCGCACGAGATAGGGAAGGATCTCCAGCTTGCGCGCGCGGTCGAGCGAAGCAAGCGGTTCGTCCAGCACCAGCAGGCGCGGCTGCATCAGCAACGCGCGGCCGACCGCGACACGCTGGCGCTCGCCGCCGGACAATTTGCCGGGGCGCCGTTCAAGCAGATGTCCGATGTCGAGTAGATCGACGATGCGCTGTTCTTCCGTCGCATTGCGCGCGACGCCGTTCATGAAACGGCCGTAGGCGAGGTTCGCCCGCACGGTAAGGTGCGGAAGCAATCGGCCCTCCTGGAACACATAACCGATGCGGCGCTTGTGCGGCGGGAGGTTGGTGCCGGTGGAGTCGAACAATACGGTGTTGTCGAGCACGATGCGCCCGCGGTCGGGCGTCACGAGACCCACGACCATGTTGGCAATGGAAGTCTTACCCGCGCCGGACGATCCGAACAGCGCGGTGACGCCGGATGCGGTCTCGAATTTTGCGACGAGCGAGAATTTCCCAAGGGTCTTTTCCACATCGACCAAGAGCATCTATTCGCCCCTCACGCGCCGGGCGGCAGAGCGCGCCAGCCATTCGGAGACAATCAGCGCGGCAAACGAAATGATAACGGCGATGATGACCAGCCGCAGCGCGGCGGCATCGCCCGCCGGCACCTGCGTCAAGGTGTAGATCGCCGCCGATATGGTTTGGGTCTCGCCAGGAATGTTGGAGACGAAGGTGATGGTCGCGCCGAATTCGCCGAGCGCCTTGGCAAAACACAGCATTGCGCCGCTGAGAATTCCCGGCAGCGCCAGCGGCAGCGTGACCGTGAAGAAAACCAGAAAGGGATTAGCGCCAAGCGTTGACGCTGCGCCTTCAAGCCCGCGGTCAACGGCTTCGATGGACAGCCGGATGGCGCGCACCATCAAGGGGAACCCCATGATGCCGCAGGCGAGCGCCGCGCCGGTCCAGCGGAATGAAAATACAATGCCGAAGTCGGCGAGGAACGCGCCGAACAAGCCGCGCCGCCCGAACGCCAGCAGCAGGAGATAGCCCGTCACCACCGGCGGCATGACAAGGGGCAGCAGGACGATGGCGTCCAGTATCGCCTTGCCCCAGAAGTCCTTGCGCGCCAGCAGCCAGCCGATCAGCACGCCGAATGGCAGCGCGGCGAGTGTCGCCACGCTGGCGATCTTCAGCGAGAAGAAGATCGCGACCCATTCGTCAGGTGTGAGATCGATCACGCGTTACACAAACCAGTCCGGATGAAGCTGAGGGTGAAGTTCACATCGATTTCGGCGGGACGAGATAGGCGAAGCCGTATTTCTCTAACACCGCCTTGGCGATAGGGCTGGGCAGGAAGTCATGCAGGCTTTGCGCGTCGGCCCTGGCGTCCTTCAACAGTGCGACCGGATAGGTGATGGCGGGGTGCGAGTCGGCGGGGAACACGCCGACGATCTTGACGCCGGGTTCGACGGCGGCGTCGGTCTGGTAGACGATGCCATAGGCGGCTTCGCCGCGCGACACCAGGGTCAACGCGGCGCGGACGTTTTCCGCCATCGCAAATTTCGGTGCGGCCTTGTCCCATGCGCCGAGCTTTTCCAGCGCGGCCTTGGCGTATTTGCCGACCGGCACGGCGGCGACATCGCCGGTGGCGATCTTGCCGTCGCCGATGAGGCCCGCAAGATCGAAGCCCTGCCTGATATCGACCTTGTCGGTTCTGGAATCCTTCGGCGCGATCAGCACAAGGCGGTTGCCGAGGAGATCGACGCGGGTGTTGGCCTTGATAAGGTCCTTTTTGGCGACGTAGTCCATCCAGTCGGTATCGGCGGAGATGAATATGTCGGCCGGTGCACCGGACTCGATCTGCTTCGCCAGTGCGGAGGAGGCGGCGTAGCTCGACGTGACTTTGATCTTTGTGCTGTCGGTGTAAGCCTTCGCCACGTCGTCGAGCGCGTTCTTCATCGAAGCGGCGGCAAAGACGGTGACGCTTTTTTCTTGTGCCGAAACCGGCGAAAGGCTTACGACGGCCAGCAGCAGGGCCATGCTCAACACGGAATACTGTGCGGGAAATTTCATCTGGCGCTCCACGAATACACCCCAGCGCGCAATAGACGATCTATTGGCCACGCCCGGCGGGATAAGTGATGTTCAAAAAGCGACCAGTCGGAAGCGCCGTTCCGGCTCGCAAAACGCGCTTACGGCACGTTTCGGATCGCGAAAACCATCTTATCAGGTTGGCGCTTGGCGTCAAAGCGATGTTGCGCGGCCCGGTCGTTTAACTAGAGTGCCGCGCGAATGGCGGAGACGGCAATGGCTGACGGCGCGGCCCTTATGGGCGATTACGACTATATCATCGTGGGCGCGGGTTCCGCCGGCTGCGTGCTGGCCAACCGGCTGTCTGCCGATCCGACCAAGCGCGTGCTGATCCTGGAAGCCGGCGGCCGCGACAACTGGATCTGGTTCCACATTCCGGTCGGCTACCTGTTCGCCATCGGAAATCCGCGCTCGGACTGGATGTTCAGGACCGAGCAGGAAGAAGGCCTCAACGGCCGCAGCCTCGCCTATCCGCGCGGCAAGGTGATCGGCGGATCGTCGGCGATCAACGCCATGATCTACATGAGAGGCCAGGCGGCGGACTACGACCACTGGCGGCAGCTTGGCCTGACCGGCTGGGGTTGGCGCGATGTGCTGCCGTTCTTCAAGCAGCATGAAGACAACTTTCTGGGCAACAGCGAGCATCACAACACCGGCGGCGAGTGGCGCGTCGAGGCGCCGCGCGTGAACTGGGATTTGCTGGAAGCATTCCGCGACGCCGCTGAGCAGGCCGGCGTCAGGAAAATTCCCGACTTCAACACCGGCGACAACGAAGGCTCGTGTTACTTCCACGTCAATCAGCGCAAGGGGCGGCGCTGGTCGGCGGCGCGCGGATTTTTGAAACCCGCGCTGAATCGCCCGAACCTGCGGCTTGAAACCAACTGCATGGTCGAGCGCGTGGTGTTCGACGGCAAGCGCGCGGTTGGCGTGCGCTGGAAGCAGAACGGCGAAGTGAAGACGGCGAAAGCGCGCGGCGAGATTATCCTGTCCGCAGGGTCGCTCGGCTCGACGCAACTGCTGCTGCTCTCCGGTGTCGGTCCCGCCGCGCAGCTCAGGCAATTCGATATTCCCGTGGTGCTGGACAAGCCGGGCGTCGGCGAGAACCTGCAGGACCATCTGCAGATCCGCATGATTCATAAAGTGTCAGGCGTGAAGACGCTGAACGAGACCTACCATTCGCTGGTCGGCCGCGCGATGATGGGGCTCGATTATGCGTTGCGCCGCCGTGGCCCGCTCACCATGGCGCCGTCGCAGCTTGGCCTGTTCACGCGCTCCGACCCTTGGCGCGACCGCGCCAACATCCAGTTTCATGTGCAGCCGCTGTCGCTCGATAAATTCGGCGATCCGCTGCACAGGTTCCCGGCCTTCACGACCAGCGTGTGCAACCTGCAGCCCGCAAGCCGCGGCCATGTGCGGCTGCGCTCGACCGATCAGGCGTCGGCACCAATCATCAAGCCGAATTATCTGGCGGCGGATGAGGACAGGAAGGTCGCGGCGGATTCGTTGCGCGTGGCGCGCAACATCGTGTCGAAGCCCGCGCTGGCGCCGTTTTACCCGGAAGAATATCTGCCGGGTCAGGAAGCCGCGCCGGACAATGACGATGTCAAACTGGCGAAAGCTGCGGGCGATATCGGCACGACGATTTTTCACCCCGTGGGCACCGCGAAGATGGGCCTGCCGAGCGACCCAACCGCGGTGGTGGACGAGCGGCTGCGCGTCATCGGGCTTGAGGGCCTGCGCGTGATCGACGCCTCGGTGATGCCGACGATTACGTCCGGCAATACCAATTCACCGACGATCATGATTGCCGAGAAGGGCGCGGCGATGATCCGCGAGGACGCGAAGGTGAGGTGAGCACTTCTTACCTCTCCCCGTTCACGGGGAGAGGTCGGCGCGTAGCGCCGGGTGAGGGGGAGCCGCAGCGAATAAGAAGCCCCTCATCCCAACCTTCTCCCCGCAAGCGGGGAGAAGGAGCGCACCTGTCGTGCGGATGAAGTGAATGGGAAGATTTGCGCTACGGCGCGTTCAGCACGGCCCTGCAGGCGGGCGGCAGGTCGGCCATCCGGAGCGGCGGCTTTGGCTTCTTCGGCGGATGTGGCTCCTCCTGCGGTGCCGCATTCGGAAACTTCGGCTTGAACCACTTGGCAAGATCGGCGCCGCAGCCGTCCTCTTCCTTCGGCGGGTCCTGCGGCTTGCATTCGGGATGGTTCGCCGGGCACTTGAGGCGGACGTGCATGTGATAGTCGTGGCCCCAGAACGGTCGCACCTTGTTAAGCCAGGTGCGGTTGCCGGTGGCTTCGCGGCACAGCGCCTTCTTGATCGCCGCATTGACGAGAATGCGCTCGACTTCCGGTTCCTGCGCCGCCGCCTTGATGACGTTGAGCAGGCTCGGCGTCCACACCTTCGGATCGACGTCGAGGCGATCGTCGCGCACGATCATGGTCGCGGACTTCTCCTCGCGCTCCTGCCGGGACTGTTCGTAGTCCGGCATCGGCGTCAGCCAGATGTCGGCGTCGAGCCCGATCTGATGGCTGGTGTGGCCGGTCATCATCGGGCCGCCGCGCGGCTGCGCCATGTCGCCGACCAGAATGCCCTTCCAGTCGGATACTTTCGGCACCTTGGCGGAAAATTTCTCAAGGAAATGAATGACCGGCGGCGTGCCCCAGTTGCGGTTGCGGGACAGCCGCATGACCTGCCACGTCGGCCCGTTGATCGGCAGTGCCTTGCCGCCGGCCATGCAGCCCTTGGAATAGAAGCCGATGGCTTCGGCGTGGCCTTTGGTCGGGGTCGCCTTGCGGCCGAACAGCTGCTTGGCGGGGGTCTTGGGATCGCGGGGATTTGCCAGCGGCGGCAGCGGCTTTGGCTCCAGCGTGCCGATGTCCTGGGCAAATGCGGGCGCGTCCACAACAGGACTGGCGATAACCGCAAGGAGCAGGGCTGCAACAGCGAACCTCGACATGGCGGCGATCCTATACGACCGGAACGTGCAGAGGGAACCGGGTTTGCTGCGGTTTACCGGGGAATTTCCAGGGAATTTCCAGGCCGCGCGGTCCCGGAAAATGAAGGATCTGTTTACCCACATTCCGACTGTCGCTTATTCAAGCAGCACGGCTGAAATTCCGGCGTTCGGGCGCGTCAGCATTTACAAGCCGTAAAAATTCCGGCGCACGCGGGTTCAAATCCCCTATCGCGATACGGATTTCGTGCGGCATTTATTGATTCTGCCGGCTCATAACATTCCGCAGCACACGAAACAGGCAGCGCGCGCAGATGCGGTGCGGCAGGACGGGCGCGCACTAAACATTTTATTCAGCCAGATGGTCCATGCCCTTGTGCGGAATGGGGATTGGACTAATGGCGGTTCGCGGCAAGCGTACAACGAAGCAAAAGGCCGGCGCAGCAGGCGCACGCGCCGCAAAGCCGGGGGCGAAGTCCGCCGGCAAGCACCTCAAAAAACCTGCTGCCGATGCCGCGCTCACGCGGATGCGCGCCGAAGCGCAGGCCGCGACCGCGCAGGCCCAGCAGGCCCATGCGCGATTGCGCGAAGCCATCGACATCCTGCCGCACGGCCTCGTCTTTCTCGATGCCGAGGGCCGCTACATTCTCTGGAACCAGAAATACGCCGACATCTACAAGCGCAGCGCCGATCTGTTCAAGCCGGGCGCGAAGCTCGCCGACACGCTGCGCGTCGGCGTCGAACGCGGCGACTATCCGGAAGCCATCGGCCACGAAGAGGAATGGATCAAGCAGCGTGTCGCCATGCTGTTCAACCCGAGCAAGGCGCATGAGCAGTATCTTTCCGACGGCCGCTGCATCCTGATCGAGGAACGCCGCACCACCGACGGCGGCGTCATCGGCCTGCGCGTCGATATTACGGAGATGAAACAGCGCGATGAATCCTTCCGGTTGCTGTTCGAAGGCAATCCGGTGCCGATGATCGTCTATGACCGCGAACGCCATACGATCCTGTCGGTCAACGAAGCGGCCGTGAGCCACTACGGCTATACGCGCCAGCAGTTCCTCTGCATGAACCTGCGCCACATCCACGATTGCGACACCTACGAGGAACTCAAGCAGATCGACCACGGCTCAACCGAGGGCTACGCCGGACGGACCTGGAAACACATCAAGGCCGACGGCAAGCGGATCGATGTCGCGATCTACGCACGCGCGATCCAGCACGGCAACGCGCCCGCTGTCCTGATCGCCGCCATCGACATTACCGAGCGCAAGCAGGCCGAGGCGCGCGTTGCGCACATGGCGCATCACGATGCGCTGACCGGCCTGCCGAACCGCGTCATGCTGCGCATCCGCATGGAAGAGGCGCTGACGCGCCTGCGCCGCACCGGCAAGAGCGTGGCGACGCTGTGCATCGACCTCGACAACTTCAAGTCGGTCAACGACACGCTAGGGCATCCCTGCGGCGATCACCTGTTGCAATGCGTCGCGCAGCGGCTGCGTTCGGCGCTGCGTGCGGAAGACACCGCGGCCCGGCTTGGCGGCGACGAATTCGCCGTGGTGCAGACCGATGTCGAAGACCTGGCGGAGGTTTCGGCCCTCGCGCGGCGTATCCTCGAAGACATCAGCGAACCCTATGACATCATGGGCCATCAGGTGCTGATCGGTGCCAGCATCGGCATTTCGCTCGCACCTGGCGACGGCATCGACGCCGACAAGCTGCTGAAGAATGCCGACCTTGCGCTCTATCGCGCCAAGGCCGACGGCAAGGGCGCATTCCGTTTCTTTGAATCGGAGATGGATGCGCGCGTGCAGGCGCGGCGTCACCTCGAAATGGAATTGCGCGCGGCGATGCTCGCGCATGGGCTGGAAGTCCACTATCAGCCGCTGGTAAATCTCGAAAGCGGACAGATCGCGGGATTCGAGGCTCTTGTGCGCTGGCCGCATCCCGAGCGCGGCTTTGTGCCGCCGTCGGAGTTCGTGCCGGTCGCCGAATAAACCGGATTGATCACGGCGCTCGGCGCGTATGTGCTGAGACAAGCCTGTGCCGACGCCGTGCAGTGGCCGCCCCACGTCAAGCTCGCGGTCAACCTGTCGGCGCTGCAGTTCCGCACCGGCAACCTGTTCGCCATGGTGAAATCGACGCTAGAAGAAACCGGCCTGTCGCCCAAGCGGCTGGAGCTTGAAATCACCGAGACGCTGCTGCTTGAAAAGGTCGATCAGGTGATGGCGACGCTGCATGCGCTGCGCGCGCTCGGGGTCCACATTTCCATGGACGATTTCGGCACGGGATATTCCTCGCTCAGCTATCTGCGCAAGTTCCCGTTCGACAAGATCAAGATCGACCAGTCGTTCGTGCGCGACCTTGCCAACAACGCGGACTCGCAGGCCATCGTGCGGGCGATCCTCAGCCTCGGCTCAAGCCTCGGCATCACGATCACGGCTGAAGGCGTCGAGACGGAAGCGGAGCTGGATTGCCTCAAGGCGGAAGGCTGTAACGAAGGGCAGGGCTACCTGTTCAGCAAGGCGCAGCCGCAGAAAGGCGTGCTGGAGATGCTGGCGAAGAAGACGGTAAGGGCGGCTTAGCGACACGAGAATATCTGGGCTGCCTTATTGGAAGCGCCGCCCAAGGTTATCGCGCCAGCCCAAAAACGACCAATAATGCTCGGTCGAGTTTACTCGACGTATCATCGTCCAGCTTGCCGATAACCTGCTTTATCCGGTCGCGACGTAGCGCACTGACTTTGTCTGTCATGATCTGCGAGCGCGAACGCAAACCGTTGTGGGCATCAGGTTCGACGACGGGCCGAATATTCCGAAATTCGTTCGTTTCGGAAGTGATGGGGCAGATCAGAACAGATGTCGTGGTCTCTCCCAATTCGTCGGCCTGAACAACGATGGCGGGCCGTGGCTTCCCCAACTCGCCCGACGCGACGATGATCACGACGTCCCCGCGCTTCAAGACCAGTCGCTCGGGTCGATCACAGCCTCCAGCCAATCGTCTATCGCATCATTAGCAGGGTGCTTCGCGAGCAATGCGCCTTCTAGTCGAATCTGGGCTAACACGTTGGGATCCCGCAAATCCGGCACCCAATGCTGAACCGGCCGCAGCCCTTGCGCGCGCAGGCGGTCCCGTTGCGCTTGCATGCGCTGCTGAGGACTCCGAGGCTTAGTCTTTCGCGGGGTTGTCGCCATCTCGATCACCTGGACCAACGTAACATGTTACGCTGAAAAAGACAATCGGCAGCCGCTACGCCAACCCGTCCGGGCTACGGCTTGCTGTTTGCGCGGCTCACTCGATCACGATCTCGCCGACCATGCCGTGATCGGCGTGCGATTTGCCGTCCGTTCCGGTGATGCCGCAGCGCAGGTCGTTGACGCGGCCTGACGCGACAGGCACGAACCACCATTCGGCCGACTGCCCCGGATAGACCTCGATTTCGCGGATCGCGCCCTTGAATTCCGCCAGCGTCACGGTCTTGCCGTCACGCTCCTGCGTGACCTGGACCTTGCGCGTTAGATCATCTGGGTGAAGCCGTGCGAGGTGAAGTAGTGCGGGTCGGCGCTCGCATTCTTGAGCACCAGTTTGTAGAGCTTGCCGGTTTCAAACCGCAGCTTGTTCGGAACGAACTCGTGCTTGCCCGGCTTGCCGAGTTCGACAGTGACCTTCACCGGGTGCTGCTTCGACAGGTCGCCCGCAGCATGGGCGGTGAAATTCAGGCCGGCAGCCATCGCGACGGCCATCGCAAATCCAGTAAACCCGTCTCCGCGGATTTCACCCTCCATCGTCAACAGGGGGTGTATTTGTATGGCAATTGATAATCATTTGCAACTAGGGTCTACTGACATTGCTGGCGAAGAAGACGGTGCGGGCGGTGTAGCTGACGGCAGGCCTAGCCTCGGCTGTAGGGAGGAACCTGATGGTAGTAGTTCCAAAAAGTTTCTCGAAGCAACATATTGCTCGATTGAACTCGCAGAGTTGAGCCTGTCAATTTCTCACTCAACAAAAAGTAATTATCAGCCTTTTTCTTTAGCTCGAATTCCATGTCGTTCTGGAATATCCGTCTGACCATCTCAACCACGTCGGGCAATTTATCAATAACGATAGAGCCCACAGCAACTCCACTGTGAAAATTTATTAGTCGTGTCAAAGGATGCACTTCTACAAATATTTTTCGCTTAGTTTCTGAGTCGCAATAAAAAATGACTGGCTTACCTAAGCTAAGCGTCATCGCGGCTTCGGCGTCTTTTCCATAGCTATCTCTTACGCCCGCATTGTAAATCAGGATTTTTGCGCACTTGACCATCAAGCATTCGATCAAGCCTTTGTCTTCGTGATTTTCAGCGGCGCTCAATGTTGGATCAAAATATCTAAGCTTCAAACTTTTCAATCTATTGTCACTAAATACGGTTTCGCAAAAATCGGCCATCGATCTAAAGTCGGTGCGTGATCGCATGCTTGTTGCGACGTATATATCTAGATCGGACACCATCGAGAGATAAAGTTTAGTATTTTTTAGTGCGCGTTCTCGAGCGCCTTGGAATTTTAGAATGAGTGGACGGATGGCGTTTTCGACGTCGCTACGCTATGTAATTTCCTGCTCCATCGCCTCATCAAGTGAAAACGAGAGCTGGTCTTTGTCGTACTGACCGGCGGTGGGACCATCAGTGATTAAGTCTTTAATCTTTGGCCTTTGTCGACCTTCTTTGACAAATTCGGCGTAGCGATCAGATATGTGGCTTACAAGATCCGGCAATGTGCCATCGGCAGGAGCATAAGTTTTGCAAGCGACCTCAGCGATGAGATAGCGATCATCCTTCGCTATTTCTTCCAAGGGGAGATAGTTGGCACGACTAGTAAGGTCGCTGACCTGAAAGTTCTTCTCACTAAAAAAGAGCTTTAGTCTGTCCGTGTTCATGGATCGAAGCGTTCGGTATGACTGCCGAATGTTTCCAAAATGTAGAAGGGCGTCGGTGTAGATTCTCGTTAAGCCCCACCTCAAATGTTCAAGTGAAACTATCTCTTTTGAGCGCAGAAATCGGTCTTCAAATCCTTTGATTTTCTTTGGGTCGTACCAAGAGAGCCCGCCCGGGTGTGGATCTGACAAAAAGTAAAAATTGAAAAAGTCAGGCGTCATCCCTCCTTCGTGCGATAGGATGAGAAGTTGATTTAGGACTTCTAGAGAAATTGGTTTCGAGTCGCATTCGTTGAGTACGTCAGCAACTACTTCTGGCATTTCGTCAGAAAACCAAGATTCAATACCGCCGCCGTTTCCACGAAAGAGATCAAATTCTGAAAGGATTTTGTCTTTGTTGGACATTATAGTTTCCTCGCAATAGAGGTTGAATGTCGCAACCTTTAAGCGAGATTCTGATAGGTGGCAACGTGCGCTTAGTGCGTCACACATCCACCTTCAGCGCGGCGATGAAGGCTTCCTGCGGAATCTCAACCTTGCCGTACTGGCGCATCTTCTTTTTGCCTTCCTTCTGCTTGTCGAGCAGCTTGCGCTTACGGGAAATGTCGCCGCCGTAGCACTTGGCGGTAACGTCCTTGCGCAATGCGCGCACCGTCTCACGCGCGATCACTTTGCCGCCGATGGCGGCCTGGATCGGCACCTGGAACATGTGCGGCGGGATCAGTTCCTTGAGCTTCTCGACCATGGCGCGGCCGCGGGCTTCCGCGCGCGTGCGATGGACCAGCATCGAGAGCGCATCGACCGGATCGGCGTTGACGAGAATCTGCATCTTCACGAGATCGGCGACGCGGAAATCCGTCAGGTGATAATCGAACGAGGCATAGCCCTTCGACACCGACTTCAGCCGGTCGTAGAAGTCGAACACCACTTCGTTGAGCGGTAGTTCGTATTTCACCATGGCGCGTGCGCCGACGTAGGTCAGCTCTTTCTGCACACCGCGGCGGTCCTGACAAAGCTTGAGTACGCTGCCGAGATATTCGTCCGGCGTCATGATCGTGGCTTCGATCCATGGCTCCTGGATCTCCTCGATCTGCACCGGATCAGGCATATCGACCGGATTGTGAATCTCGATTTCCTTGCCGTTGGTCAGTTTCATTTTGTAGATGACCGACGGCGCGGTCGCGATCAGGTTGAGGTTGAACTCGCGCTCAAGCCGTTCCTGGATGATTTCGAGATGCAGGAGGCCGAGAAAGCCGGCGCGGAAACCGAAGCCGAGCGCGGCTGACGTTTCCATTTCGAACGAGAAGCTGGCGTCGTTGAGGCGCAGCTTGCCCATGGCGGCGCGCAGCGTCTCGAAGTCGTTGGCATCGACCGGGAACAGTCCGCAGAACACGACCGGGATGGCGGGCCGGAAACCCGGCAGCGCTTCGGCAGTCGGCTTGCGGTCGTCGGTCAGCGTGTCGCCGACGCGGGTGTCTGCGACTTCCTTGATCGAGCCGGTGAGAAAGCCGATTTCGCCGGGGCCGAGTTCTTCCGCCTGTGTCAGCTTGGGCGTGAAGAAGCCGACGCGATCCACGTCATAGGTTGCGTTGGTGCGCATCATGCGGATGCGCATGTTCTTTTTCATCACGCCGTCGATGATGCGCACAAGCACGACGACGCCGAGATAGACGTCGTACCAGCTATCGACCAGCAGCGCCTTAAGCGGCGCATCGCGGTCGCCCTTCGGCGGCGGCAGGCGCGTGACGATGGCCTCCAGCACGGCGGGGACGTTGAGGCCGGTCTTGGCGGAAATCTCGACCGCGTTGGAAGCATCGAGACCGATGACGTCCTCGATCTGCTGCTTGACCTTGGCGACTTCGGCGGCCGGCAAATCGACCTTGTTGAGGATCGGCACGACCTCGTGATTGCTGTCGAGCGCCGCATAGACGTTGGCGAGCGTCTGCGCCTCGACGCCCTGTGAGGCATCGACGACGAGCAGCGAACCTTCGCAGGCGGCGAGCGACCGCGAGACTTCGTAGGCGAAGTCGACGTGGCCGGGCGTGTCCATCAGGTTGAGGATGTAATCCTTGCCGTCATTGGCGTGGTAATTCAGGCGCACCGTCTGCGCCTTGATGGTGATGCCGCGCTCGCGCTCGATATCCATCGAATCGAGCACCTGCTCGACCATTTCGCGGTCCTGCAATCCGCCGGTGATCTGGATCAGGCGGTCGGCCAGCGTGGACTTGCCATGGTCGATGTGGGCGACGATGGAAAAGTTGCGGATATTGTCGATGGGGACGGTGGTCATGGCCGGGAGATAGCAGCGGGGGGCAAGGGGGGCAAGGACGGGGGCGCAAAGGCCGTCAAATGCCCGAATTCTTTGTCATTCCGGGCTCGCGGGCGGTGCCTGTGCCCCGGAATGACGGCTATTCCGCCGCCTGGCGCTGCTCGGCGTAAAACGGCCGCATCTCGACCTTCTGGCCCGGCCGCGCAATCAGGATGTGATTGGTCGGCACCGGGGTCCAGACCGCGCGGTCGGTGTCGAGCGGTTCGGACACCACCACGACATCGTCATCGACGGCGCGGTAATACAGCGTGTTGGCCTTGTCGTTGGCGGAATAGCGGAAGGCATAGAGGTTCTTGCCGTCGGACATGGCCGAGGTGAACCGCAGCGGCTCGTGGTGGCCGCCGGTGCTGACCATGTCGGTGAGCGCCGCCAGCACACGTTCGGTCGCACCGATGGGATCTTCGCGTCCACCGGCGCCCAGAATGGCGAGGAACACCGCTTCGGAGTCGGTGGTGCCGGCGCGCGAGCCGTAGAGCGCGTCGGGGATCATGTTCTCGACCTTGCGGCGGATGCGCGCCCAGTCGCCAATCAGGCCGTTGTGCATGAACATCATCTGCCCGACCGCGAACGGGTGGCAGTTCGGCCGCGTCACCGCGGTGCCGGTCGTGGCGCGGACATGTGCGAAGAACAGGTGTGAGCGGATGTGGCGGCACAGGTAGCGCAGGTTTTCGTCGGACCACGCCGGACGCACTTCGCGATAGAGGCCCGGCTCCGGATGTTCGCCATACCAGCCGAGGCCAAAGCCGTCGCAGTTGGTGGAGGTGGTTCCTTCGAGCGCGCGAATGCTCTGCTCAACCAGCGAATGCGATGGGGCAGTCACGTAATGCTCGAGTGCGGTCTGCTGACCGCGATAGGCAATCCAGCGGCACATGAAATTCAACCGTTATAGGTCTGCGACGGTATTGTGCGGGGCAATTCGTAAACAAAGCAAGATTGCTGCCGGCGCCGTCGAAGGTGGAACACCGTCTTTACAGCACACAATATTGTTCAATTTCAGGCGCTTGCCGAAATTACGGGCAAATTTGTCAGCGTTGCTTCCAGACAATCGCCGAGGACACCAGGTAGTTCCACACCGCACCCATGACAGCGCCGGCGATGCCGGCGTGCCACCAGTCGGAATCGTAGTCGTAGATCCAGCTCGCGATGCCGACGTTGGACAGCGCGCCGACCGAGCAGATCAGCGTGAACCGGATCAGGCCGGTGATGAACGGCCAGCCGGTGAGGCGCTGGTCGTGATAGGTCAGCGCGTTGTTCAGCACGAAATTCCACGCAATGGCGCCGAGGGTCGCGACGATCTGCGCCTTGGCGAAACTCAGGCCCTGCATCGCGCAGACCTGCAGGAACGCCAGATGAATGCCGAAGCCGGTGAGGCCGACCGCGCAGAACATCAGGAAGCGGAACGACACCATATCGTTGGTGAGCTTGGCGACGATGAGTGCGGCGAAATCAATCGCCACGCGCGCGTCGAGCTTGCTTTCGCCGTGCTGGCGTTCGCGGAACACGAACGGTACCTCGGCGATGCGCAGCTTGCCGCGTGCGCTGGCGACGATATCGACCAGGATCTTGAAGCCCTGCGATGAAAGCTGCGGCGCCAGCGCGTTGAACTCGGTGCGGCGGATCATGAAGAAGCCGCTCATCGGATCGCTCAATGACACGCCAAGTACCCGGCGCGCGATGGCGCTTGAGCCGCGGCTGATCTTCTGCCGCAATGCAGAGAACACTTCGTCAGAGCCGCCGCTCAAGTGCCGGCTGGCGACGACGAGGTCAATGTCGCCGCTGCGCAGTTTCTCCAGCATGGCGACGAGCGCGGTTTCGTCGTGCTGCAGGTCGGCATCCATTACTGCGACGTAGCGCGCCTGCGTCGCCAGCATGCCTTCGATGCAGGCGCCGGAAAGGCCGCGCCGGCCGATGCGGCGGATGCAGCGCACGCGGGCGTCGGTCTCGCCGATGGCGCGCGCGGCGTCGGAGGTGCCGTCGCGGGAATTGTCATCGACGAACAGCGCTTCCCATTCGAAGCCGTCGAGTGTCTTGCGCAGCCGCTCGACCAGCAGCGGGATATTGGCGCGTTCGTTATAGGTCGGAATCACCACGGTGAGTTCGGGCGCGGGACGCGCCCCGCGGGCAATCGACGTGGTTGTTACGGATGAATCCATCGGTCACGTCTAGCGCGGCAGAGGGTTGGAAGTCGATGGGCCGGCGGCGCATTGCGGGGCATCGCTAAAATCAAAGGTCTGCTGCAGGCGGGTGAGCCAGTTGCCAAACCAAACTGTACCCGGCGCATTCGCCAGCCGTGCATAAAACGACGGCCAGCGCCGCGCCAGCAGCGGCAGCCCTTCCGCCTGCAGCCAGACGGCGGATACGAGTGCGGTGAGCAGCCACGTCACCAGATTATAGCGGTCGTAGTTGACGTAGCAGATGCCGATGCCGTGCTGGAGCGTGGTGGCGAGCGCGACCGCACGTAACATGGGATCGTACATGCGTCCGAACACGCCGACGCGCAGCAGGACGAGGAAGCCCGCGAGATTGAACGGGATTGCCGCCATCAGGTAATGCGGGCCGCCGAGCCAGCGGCCGAGCTGCGCGAATGCGCGGGAAACATATTCGCTGCGGAAATTCAGCGTCGCCATGTCGAGCGCGGCGCGCAGATAATCGAGCGGCGGCATCAGCAGGGTCTGCGGCTGGTTGACGTTGTCGCTGAACAGGATCAGCGAATTGCCGAATGCGTAGTTATGCAGCAGCGACACCGCGAGCGTGGCGAATCCTGCGAACAGCGCCGCCAGCCGCGTCCATTCCTTTGTCCTCATGGCGAAGAAGGATGCGCACAGCATCATCATCGCCGATGCCAGCAACAGGTTCGGGCGGCAGAACGTCGTCATTGCCAGCAGGAACGCGCCGAACAATGCGCTGCAGGATTTTGCCCTGGCATCCGGCTTTGCGGGAACGATCAGGACAAAGCCCGCGAGCAGCAGCACGAACGCAAACGGGTCGCCGTAGCCGCGCGAGGCGGCGGTGAGATAATCCGTCAGGCTGGAGCCGAACAGAATGCCGGCGGGCGTCGCGACGAACAGCAAAACCAATCCCAGCGCCCAGCGCGACGGCATGAAGCGCCGCGCCAGCATCAGCAGAAGGAACGGCAGCAGCAGGATCGCCGAGAAATAACCAAGGAACGTATCGCCGAAAATGAAACGCTCAAGTGCGCGGAAATAGCGGAAGCCCGGCGTGAAGTAATAGACGGATTCTTCGCCACGCAGCGCCGCAATGAAGTTGCCGGAAAGCAGGTTGCGCACGATGGCGCGGGCATAAACTTCGTAGGTGTAGCCGTCGTCGCCGCCATCCATCGGACGGAAACCGCCAATGAAATGGTTGTCGGTGAAGAACGTGACGGCGGCCGTCAGTCCGATCAGCACCACCGGGAGTGACAACCGCCGCCGTTGCACGCGAATGAGCAAAAGCGAAATGCCGAGGACGCCTGCCAGGGTCAACCCCAGCTCGAATGCGCGGCGAAGCTGCACGTTCCATGTTGCCCGCAGCGTCATGGCGAGTTGTGCGTCGCGCAAGACTGATGCTGCGAAAATTCTTTTTCCGGCGTCTTCGCTGCGCAACGCGCGGCACGCGAAGTCGCCATGCGCCAGCGTTTCAAATCCGCCGACGGGTTTTTCCCAGAACACGATGCCGCGCCAGCACAGGTCGCTGCCGGTGAAGTCCGCCGGAAAACGATACACAATGAACAGCGGGAACGTGACGCGGAAACGGTCCAGTACGTTGAGCGATTTTCGGTCGCGCTCGAAGCGCTTGATGTCGCTCTGGTTGTCCGGCCAGTTGTAGATCAGTTCGTTGATCGCGCCGATGCGCAGCCACGCCGGATCGGAAAAGCCGATGCCTGTCACGCGGCGGGAGAATTCCGCGCGGTCATAGATCGCATCCGCTGAAAATGCGAAGCCGTCCATCATCGGGCCGCGCTCCGGCCGCCAGCAGCCACGGCTCTGGTCGTCGCAGCGGTTCTCGGGCGGATACTGCCGGTTGAACTGCTGGGTCAGCCCGCGCAGCACGTCTTCCGGCAAGGCTGACGGCGGTGTGCCGCGCTCAACGGGCAGGAAAAGGTTGAAGCCTTCCTCGATGCGCGGCGCGGGAAACAGCACATGCCCGGCGACGACAACGGCGGCGAGAACGATGGCGCCAGCCCAGCGCCTCGCATCCGCCGACACGGACCCGGCAAACGCCAGCACGGTGACAACCAGCAGCAGGCCGTATAAGAACAGGTCGTTGACCGGCAGGCCGATCACAGCGCAGGCAAGCGCAATCAGTCCGGCACGCAACCAGAACCGTTGCCATCCGCTTGCCGCGTCCCCGGTTTGCATGTGCTTCGCGAATCCTGAAATTGCCAGAGTTTGTTGTATAACCACTCCGGTTTGGGGGTCCAGTATGGCTCCGGAAATGGTCAGGGAAATCCGGCAAATGGTGACACTGCGCGCGGGTATCAGCGATGCTCTGGACCGCCTGATTGCGCGGCTGACCGGCGAGCGGAGCGAGCGTGCTGTGCTTTGGGTGCTGGCGGCCTATTGGGCGGTGTGGTCGCTCTACGGGATCATCGCCAAGTCGAGCCAGGACATTCACTTCGACATGGGCGAGGCGGTCGTGTGGTCGCACGAATCCATGTCAGGCACGCCCAAGCACCCGCCGCTGTCGGCGTGGCTGGTGCGCGGCTGGTTCAGCGTGTTTCCGCAGGCGGACTGGGCCTACCATGTGTTCGCGATCCTGCTGGCGACGGTTGCGTTGTTTGCGGCGTGGAAAGTGTCCGCGCGGTTTCTTTCGGGCGAAAAGCGCGTGGCGGGTCTCGCATTGCTGATGCTGGTGCCGTTCTTCAATTTCCATGCGCTGAAATACAACGCCAATGCGGTGATGATCCCGCTGTGGGCGCTGGCGACGTGGGCGTTCGTCGTGTCGTTTGAAAGCCGGAAGACCTTGCCCGCCGCGCTGGCAGGCGTGGCCGCCGCCGCCGCGATGCTCGGAAAATACTGGTCGATCTTCCTGCTGCTGGGGCTTGGCGTCGCTGCGCTCATGCATCCGTCCCGCAAGGCCTACTTTCGTTCGGCGGCGCCGTGGATCACCATTGCCGTTGGCGCGCTTGCACTCGCACCGCATGTCGTCTGGCTGTTCAACAACAGCGCGACGTTTGCCTATGCGCTGGAAAGCCATCCCGGCACCTACTGGACCTCGCTGCGTTCAGGCGGCAGCTACATCGCCGGCACGCTTGGCTATTTCGTATTGCCTGCGATTGTCGCTTTCCTCGCAACGATGCCTTCGCGGACGGCGCTTTCCGATACGGCATGGCCGCAAGACCCGGATCGCCGCCTCGCCCTGATTGCGTTCACCTTGCCGATTGTGCTGCCGGTGTTCGCGGCGGTCATCACGAAATCGCTGATCGTGCCGCTCTGGAGCATCGGCGGCGCGGTGTTGCTGGGTGCGGTGCTGCTGTCGTCGCCGCAGCTGGCGCTGCCGCACCTGATGACGCGCCGCATTGTTGCGATTGCGATTGCGGTGCCGGCGGTGGCGTTGCTGTCGTCGCCGGTGGTGGCGCTGATGACGCACCAGCGCGGGCTCGACAACCATGCGGGCCACTATCGCATGGTGGCGCAGGCGGTCGGCGCGGCATGGCGCAGCGCGACGGATCGCCCGCTGAAGATTCTCGGCAGCTACGACAACCTGCTCTACGGGTCGTCGTTCTATATGAACCCGCCGCCGCGCACGTTCGAGATCGTCTCGCCCCTTCGTGCAACGCCGTGGACAACCGAAGCGGATGTCACCCGTGACGGCATCGCCATGGTTTGCCCGGCCAGCGACGCGGTGTGCATGAACGCGCTCAATGCGCGGGCGTCGAAGGCTGCGAATGCGAAGCGCACGGAAGTCGAGCTGGCGCGCCAGTGGCTCGGTATGCGCGGCAAGGCCGAACGCTTTGTCATCGTCGCGCTGCCACCGGCCTAGTTTCCGTCCGTGAAAAAACCCGCCCCTGCTTGCGCAGGAGCGGGCTCTTTTGTTCGCGGAAAGCGTAACGCTTAGTAGCGGTAGGCGGTCGGCTTGAACGGGCCGTTTTCCGGGATGTTGATGTATTCGGCCTGCTTCTTCGACAGCTTGGTGAGCTTGACGCCGATCTTTTCGAGATGGAGACGAGCGACCTTTTCGTCGAGGTGCTTCGGAAGCACGTAGACTTCCTTCTTGTACTTGCCGTCCTTGTTGTTGGCCCAGAGTTCGATCTGCGCCAGCGTCTGGTTGGTGAACGAGGCCGACATCACGAACGAGGGATGACCCGTCGCGTTGCCGAGGTTCACGAGGCGGCCTTCCGAAAGAAGGATCATGCGCTTGCCGTCCGGGAACTCGACTTCATCGACCTGCGGCTTGACGTTGTGCCACTTGAAGTTCTTCAGGCCAGCGACCTGAATTTCCGAGTCGAAGTGACCGATGTTGCAAACGATCGCACGGTCCTTCATGGCGCGCATGTGATCGACGGTGATGACGTCGAGGTTGCCCGTCGCGGTCACGAAGATGTCGGCGCGCGTCGCGGCCTCTTCCATCGTGACAACTTCGTAGCCTTCCATCGCGGCCTGCAGGGCGCAGATCGGATCGATTTCCGACACCAGCACGCGGCAGCCGGCGTTGCGCAGCGAAGCCGCCGAGCCCTTGCCGACGTCGCCGAAGCCGGCGACCATCGCGACCTTGCCGGCCATCATCACGTCGGTGCCGCGGCGAATGCCGTCCACCAGCGATTCCTTACAGCCGTAGAGGTTGTCGAACTTCGACTTCGTCACCGAGTCGTTGACGTTGATGGCGGGCCACAGCAGCTCGCCCTTCTTCATCATTTCGTACAGACGATGGACGCCCGTGGTGGTTTCTTCCGAAACGCCCTTGATCGAGTCGGCGCACTTCTTGAACCAGCCCGGCTTGGCCTTGAGCTGGCCCTTGATCGCGGCGAACAGGAATTCTTCTTCTTCGTTGCCCGGCTTGTCGAGGAACGCGGCGTCGCCCTTTTCGGCGCGCAGGCCGAGATGGATCAGCGAAGTGGCGTCGCCGCCGTCGTCGAGGATCATGTTCGGAACGCCGCCGTCACCCCATTCGAAGATCTTGATCTGGTAGTCCCAGTAATCCTTCAGGGTCGAGCCCTTCACGGCGAAGATCGGCGTGCCGACGGCGACGCAGGCCGCAGCAGCGTGGTCCTGGGTCGAATAGATGTTGCACGAGGCCCAGCGGATGTCAGCGCCGAGCGCCTGCAGGGTTTCGATCAGCACGGCGGTCTGGATGGTCATGTGCAGCGAGCCGGCGATGCGCGCGCCCTTGAGCGGCTTCGAGGCGCCGAATTCGGCGCGGGTCGCCATGAGGCCCGGCATTTCAACCTGGGCGATCTCGAGTTCCTTGCGGCCCCATTCGGCGAGGCTGAGATCCTTGATGGCGCAGTCTTTAGTTGCGGTCATGGCGTTCCTTTTTTGGCCCGGTGTTGAAAAATGATTTTTTGGGGAGCCCTCAATCGGGGGTCCGGCGAGCCTATAGCAGCGCGCCAGATGTATCGCAAGAGGATATAAAGATTTCTTTATATCGAAAATAAAAAATTTGGGACTTTAGAGTGGGCAGCATGTGAGTGGGCAGGAAACTTTCCGCCTACTCGTCCTCGCCGAATCGCGTCGCCAGCAGGTTTTCCAGCGCAGCAACGACTTCCTTCGCCTGCGGGCCTGTCGCTTCAACCGTGATGGTGGTGCCGGGCGCACCGCCCAGCATCAACAGGTCGAGGATGGATGCGCCATCGACCCGTTCGCCGCCATTGCTGACGCGGACCTCGGCCTGAAACATCTCGACCGTATGGACGAATTTGGCGGAGGCGCGGGCGTGCAGGCCCTTCTGGTTGATGATCGGCAGAACGCGGGTGACGGTGCCGGAAGCAGGGGCAGACATATCGCTGGTGGCCCCCGTCTCGCTCATTTACCCGCCAGGACCCTGGAAGCGATGGTGCAATATTTGCGGCCGGCTTCCTGGGCAGCGGCCACGGCCTCCGGCAATGGCGAGGTTTCCCGCACCTTGGCGAGCTTGACCAGCATCGGCAGGCTGATGCCGGCCAGCACTTCGACCTTGGGGCGGCTCATGACCGAGATCGCAAGGTTGGAAGGGGTGCCGCCGAACATGTCGGTGAGAATGGCAACGCCCTCGCCGGTATCGACGCGCTTCACAGCCTCGATGATCTCGAAGCGGCGCTGCTCGACGTCATCGTCGGGGCCGATCGTGACCGATTCAATCTGCGACTGTGCGCCGACGACGTGTTCCAGGGCTTGCCGGAATTCCACAGCGAGGCGTCCGTGGGTAACAAGAACGATGCCGATCATCGAAACTCCCCGCGGGCGCTTACTCAAATAACGCAGCACGAAAGGCCACACATCTTGAACATCAAAAGCCCGCGTGCAAGGGCCGGTAGATTGTCGAGGCGGCTATTTAAGGCTGTTGTTGCGTTGCGGCAATAGGCGATAAGCCGTCTTGATGGCCCTATTTGTGGGCTTGACCGGCGGCAGGCCCGCAATCTGGCACCAACCAGTTACTTTTCCGACACCACAAGGTGGGTATGGGCCGCGCCTTTGCACCCATCCACGCGGCCCTATGCCGCGCAGGCTTGTTAAGCCGCAATTACATCGCCGGTAGCTGCACGATAAAGCGCGCACCGGCGATTTCAGGCTCACCTGCCAGACTTTCCTGGGCCGGGCTTTCCTGTGCCGGCCGAACGCGGTTTTCCGCCCAGAGCTTGCCGCCGTGCGCTTCAACGATTTGCTTGGAAATCGACAAGCCAAGTCCGGAGTTCTGTCCGAAGCCCTGATGCGGACGGTCGGTGTAGAAGCGCTCGAAAATCTTTTCCATCGCGTCGGGGCGGATGCCGGGGCCGTCGTCATCGACGGTGATCTCGACATCGTTCTTCAGGCGCTTGCACAGCACCTGCACGCGGCCGCCTTGCGGCGAGAACGAGCGCGCGTTGTCGATCAGGTTGTTGGTGACCTGTCCGATGCGCGAGTCGTTGCCCGGCACGATGAATGCCGGTCCGTCGAATGTCAGCGATACGATGACGCCATCCTCGCGCTGCACTTCGTTGGCGACGCTGACGACAGTGATGAGCAGCTTGCGCAGATCGACCGGCGCGGTGTCCTGCCGCTGCAGTTCGGCATCGAGACGGCTGGCGTCGGAAATATCCGAGATTAGACGATCGAGGCGGCGCACGTCGTGTTCGATCACGGCGAGCAGACGCTTGCGGCTGTCCTCGGATTTTGCCAACGGCAAGGTTTCAACGGCGGAGCGCAGCGACGTCAGCGGGTTCTTCAATTCGTGCGCGACATCGGCGGCGAAACTCTCGATGCCTTCGATGCGGCTGTAGAGTGCGTCGGTCATCGCGCGCAAGGTGCCGGAGAGGTCGCCGATCTCGTCGCGCCGTTTGGTGAAGTCGGGAATTTCAACGCGCGAGCGCACGCGCCGCCGCACAGCCTCGGCGGCATCGGCAAGGCGGCGCACCGGGCCAGCGATGGTCCCGGCGAGCAGGACCGAAAGAACCATCAGCACGCCGGTTGCGATCAGCGCGACTTTCAGGATCGCCAGCCGCTCGGCTTCGACGATCTGGTCGATGTCGCCGCCTTGCGTCGATAGCAGCAGCGCGCCGCGCACGGTGCGGAATCGCTGCACGGGGATTGCGACCGACACGATCACTTCGGCGCGGTCGTTCATGGCGACGACGCTCGCTTTGTGGCCGGTGAGCGCCTCGGCGACGGCGGGATAGCCTTTGCCGTTTTCCGCACCCAGTTCGCGATAGGCCGGCAGGTCGCCACGGCCAAGCCAGCGCCTAATGCCGATATAGCCGTGTTCGATAAGCCCCGGTTTCTCGGCATTCGGCGGGGGCAGGTCGAAGCGCAGCACTTCGCCGCGTGCGTAGAGGTTGCGGCTGTCGAGCAACAGCAATCCGTCGCGGTCGTAGATGCGCGCGCGGGTATTGGTCGGCGAGATCAGGCGGCGCAGCAGCGGTGCGACGCGTTCGGGATTGATCGGAAATTCAAGGCCGAAGATGGCGTCGTCGGACGGGCCGTAGCTTTCACCGGCGCGCAATTCCAGCAATCGGTCCGGGTCGATGGTGATGGCATCGGATTCCGCCGTGGCGGACGCCGCAATCGCGCTGGCGATGATCTCGCCCTGCACGACCAGGCTCTGCACGCGCGCGTCGATCAGACCGGCGCGAAACTGCGAGAGAAACAGGACGCCGATGACGAAGGCCGCAAGGCCCGCGACATTGATGAAGACAATGCGGCGCGAAAGGCTCGAGAAGCTGAAGGTGATGATCGACTGCCACGCCTGTTTCGACGCGCCGAGGATGCCTTCGTTGCGCAGCGCGCGCCACGCGGAGCCGAAATTCTCGCCGGTATTCTGCACGGAGGTGCGAAACGAAGCGCCGCACGCAACTGTGCGCGCCAGCATGAACGCGAACAGCGCCTGCCACCACGCGCGCTTCACAGGCGGCGTGCCTTGCGGCGCGGACGCAGCAGCGCCCGTTTCGCCGTCGGCGGAGTTGTTGTCGATTTCAGACGTTCGATCCAGCACGGTCGTCTCGCTCGTGCGGTTGTGCGCAGCGCATCATATCACGCAGGCGATGTCGCCTCTTACATTTCCTTGAAGCGATAGCCGACGCCGTAGAGGGTTTCGATCATGTCGAAGTCGTCGTCGGATTTCTTGAACTTCTTGCGCAGCCGCTTGATGTGGCTGTCGATGGTGCGGTCATCGACGTAGACCTGGTCGTCGTAGGCGGAGTCCATCAATGCGTTGCGGCTTTTCACCACGCCGGGGCGGGTCGCGAGCGCCTGCAGGATCAGGAACTCGGTGACCGTCAGCGTGACGGGCTCGCCTTTCCAGGTGCAGGTGTGACGTTCCGGGTCCATGCGCAGCAGGCCGCGTTCGAGAACACGGGTGGTGTCGATTTCCTTCGGCGCAGTTGCGTCCTTGGGAGCGGCGCGGCGCAGCACGGCCTTGACGCGCTCGACCAGCAGGCGCTGCGAGAATGGCTTGCGGATGAAATCGTCGGCACCCATCTTGAGGCCGAACAGCTCGTCGATTTCCTCGTCCTTGGAGGTGAGGAAGATCACCGGAATATCGGTCTTCTGGCGCAGTCGGCGCAGTGTTTCCATACCGTCCATGCGCGGCATCTTGATATCGAGGATGGCGAG
Source organism: Hyphomicrobiaceae bacterium (assembly GCA_947472885.1). Classification (GTDB taxonomy): domain Bacteria; phylum Pseudomonadota; class Alphaproteobacteria; order Rhizobiales; family Xanthobacteraceae; genus CANJBX01. Next base: position 31,258 of record CANJBX010000012.1, on the reverse strand, counting down.
GTCGGGCGGCGACGTCTTGAACCCGTCGAGGGCGGAAGCGCCGTCGGTATAGGTCATGATCTTGTAGCCCTCGGCTTCGAGGGCAATCGAGACCGAGGTCAGGATGTTGCGGTCATCGTCCACCAGGGCGATCGTCGGCATGAAACCTCTTTCGCGGCGCTAAATACCCCTAAACCCGCTCGCTTTTGAGCCCGAAAACACGGGCTGAAATGTGACTTCTCTGCATCAACTATGTGATTCTGCTACGATTACAACCCTAGACCCCAAACTTACCGCGAGCTAGGCGATAATTCCGCGAAACCCAGAGATGCCGAACACGACCATGCAGCCGGCCCCCGATTTCGACCCCAAAGCCGCCGCCCGCAAGCTTCTGCGCGAGGGCCGTTCCGGTGCGCTGGGAACCCTGATGGCGGGTTCCGGTGGGCCCTATTGCTCGCTGGTCAATGTTGCGACCCTGGCCGACGGCTCGCCGCTGCTGCTGATTTCCAGGCTCGCGGTGCACACCAAAAACATCCTGGCCGACGCCCGCGTCTCCCTGATGCTCGACGAGCGCAAGGAAGGCGACCCGCTGCAGGGCGCACGGGTGATGCTCACGGGCACGGCCGAACTTACGACCGACCCCGAGGCGCGGCGGCGTTATCTCGACCGCCAGCCGGAAGCTGAAATGTTCGCGGGCTTCGCCGACTTTGGTTTCTACAAAATGGTTGTCACCGGCGCGCACCTCGTCGCCGGCTTCGGCCGCATCGTCGATATCGCGCCGCATGATCTGTTGCTCGATCTGTCCGACGCGCAGCCGCTGGTCGAAGCGGAAGCAGGCGTCAACGAACACATGAATGCCGATCATGCGGCAGCCTGCCGCCTCTACGCGACCAAACTGCTTGGCGCGCCGGATGGCGAATGGCGCTGCGTTGGCTGCGATCCGGAAGGACTGGAATTGCAGAACGGCCGTCAGGCATTGCGGCTGGTGTTTCCGCAGCAGGTCAATTCACCCGGCGTGTTGCGACAGGTGCTGAAGCAACTGGCCGAAAAGGCGCGGGCGGCGTAAGCGATTGCAAATTGCATTTGCCCATTGTCAGCCCACGGATGGACGACACGCGGCGCCTTGCGGCACACTCTTTTCAATCCAACAAAAGCACCGCCTAAATTATCCAGGGGAGACACGCCATGCGCCTTCTGCTTAGCGCCGTTATGTCTGTTGCGCTCACGGCATCCGCCGCCATTGCTGCCGACGAGCCGATCAATCTGCGCGGCATGGGTTCGTTCCATGTCGGTGGACGCATCGCCGAGGTGAAGGGCAAGGAGCCGCGCATGATCCAGCGCCAGCCCGGCGGCCCGCTGTCAAAGCTCGACCCCAACGGCCAGTTCATGGTCGATCAGATGTACGTGCAATATTTCCTGCCGCAGAATCCAAAAGGAAAGCTGCCGCTGCTGATGTGGCACGGCGGCGGACTGACGGCGGTGACGTATGAAAGCACGCCCGATGGCCGCGAAGGCTGGCTCAACATGTTCATCCGCAAGGGCTGGGATGTTTACATCTCCGACGCCGTCGAGCGCGGACGTTCGGGCTTTGCGTCGCCGGATGTGTGGAGCGGCGAGCCGACGTTCCTGAACTATCAGGACCCCTATGAGCGCTTTCGCATCGGCGAGGGCGAAGGCTCGTGGAATGCAGACCCGGCGAAGCGCCGTCCGATTCCCGGCACGCAGTTTCCGGTGGAAGCCTACGACAACTACATGAAGCAGTCGGTGCCGCGCTGGCTGACGACGGATGATGCTATCGTTGCTGCCTACGTCGCGCTGGTCGACAAGATTTGCCCGTGCGTCATGCTTGCGCACAGCCAGGGCGGCGCGTTCGGTTTCAAGGTGGCCGAACAGCGTCCCGACAAGGTGAAGGCGATTGTCGCCGTTGAATCTGCAACCGCCGGCATTCTCGCCAATGCGCCCAGGCTCAAGGACATTCCGGTGCTGATGGTGTGGGGCGACCATGTCGATGCGCACCCGCGCTGGGCCGCGTTCAAGAAGATCGACAGCGAATACACCAACGCCATCAAGGCGGCGGGCGGCAGCGTCGACTGGATCAATCTCCCGGAGATCGGCATCAAGGGTAATTCCCACATGATGATGCAGGACAAGAACAACGCCGAGATTGCCGAGGTCATCCAGAAGTGGCTGGTGGCAAAAGGCCTCACCAACTAGGCCTGAACGGGCCGGTGTTTTCGCTGCATTGCGAAGTGCACAGCTTGGTAAATGCCTGGCCGCCGGTATTAATTATAACCTGTTGATTAAGCGGGATAATTGCCGCCATCAACCCTGTGCTATCAAAACGACTTGGCAGCGGCTTGCCGGGCCACTATAGGTCGCGCGCTCGCGAGGTTGTATAGATGCGTTAAGGCCGCTGGTTGGTCCTTACAAAACAACCACACGTAACGTGCAGGCGGCTTGTCTCAGGAGGAAGTTCCCGTGAAGGAATCTGGTTTGCGCAACAGTGCTTACGGCGCTGATAAATTCGGTTTGAAAGATCTTGCGGCTGTTCACTGGAACCTGACCGACGCGCCCCTTTACGAACACGCGATCCGCAACGGCGAGGCGACCATCGTCGCTGGCGGCGCGCTCTGTGCAGAGACCGGCCACCACACCGGCCGTTCGCCGAAGGACAAGCATACCGTTGTCGATACGCTGACCGAGAACACGGTCTGGTGGGATGGCAATCGCAAGCAGACCGAAGAACAGTTCGAGACCATGTACCAGGACTTCCTGGCGCATGCGAAAGGCAAGACGCTGTTTGCGCAGGATCTCTACGGCGGCGCTGACCCGACGTACCGCATCAAGACGCGCGTCTTCACCGAACTCGCCTGGCACTCGCTGTTCATCCGCACGCTGCTCATTCGTCCGACGCGCGACGAACTCAAGCATTTCACCGCCGACCTCACCATCATCGACCTTCCTTCGTTCAAGCCGGACGCCAAGCGTCATGGCGGCCGCGAAGGCTCCGACACGATGGTGGCGATCAACTTCACCCGCAAGATCGTGCTGATCTGCGGCTCGTCCTATGCGGGCGAAATGAAGAAGTCGGTGTTCACCACGCTCAACTTCTACCTGCCTGCGCAGGGCGTGATGCCGATGCATTGCTCGGCCAACGTCGGCAAGGGCGGCGACTCGGCGCTGTTCTTCGGCCTCTCGGGCACCGGCAAGACCACGCTGTCTGCCGATCCGAACCGTATCCTGATTGGCGACGACGAAACCGGCTGGTCGCCCAAGGGCATCTTCAACTTCGAAGGCGGCTGCTACGCCAAGACCATCAAGCTCTCCAAGGAAGCCGAGCCGGAGATCTGGGACGCCACCAACAAGTTCGGCGCGGTCCTTGAGAACGTCGTGTTCGATCCCGAGACCCGCATCCCGGATTACGACAGCGACAAGAAGACCGAGAACACGCGGTCGGCTTACCCGCTGGAGTCGATCCCGAACGCTTCGGCGACCGGCATGGCCGGCCACCCGAAGAACATCATCTTCCTCACCGCCGACGCTTACGGCGTGATGCCGCCGATCGCGAAGCTGACGCCCGCGCAGGCGATGTATCACTTCCTCTCGGGCTACACCGCAAAGGTCGCCGGCACCGAAAAGGGTCTCGTCGGCGTCGAGCCGGAATTCTCCACCTGCTTCGGCGCGCCGTTCCTGCCGCGCCCGCCGGCGGAATACGGCCGTCTGCTGCGCGACTACATCGCCAAGCACAATGTCGATTGCTGGCTCGTCAACTCGGGCTGGACCGGCGGCATCTATGGCGTCGGCACCCGCATGCCGATCAAGGTGACGCGTGCGCTGGTCACCGGCGCGCTCGACGGCTCGCTCAAGAAGGTCGATTTCCGCACCGATGCCTACTTCGGTTTCGCGGTGCCGACTTCGGTGCCGGGCATCGAGACGAAGCTCCTGTATCCGGAGCAGACCTGGGCCGACAAGAAGGCGTTTGATGAAACCGCCCGCAAGCTGGTCGGCATGTTCCAGAAGAACTTCACCAAGTACGAAAATACCGTCGATCCGGAAGTCCGCGCCGCTGCGCCGGACGTCAAGATGGCGGCGGAGTAGTTCTTCGGTTCATCAGAATACAAAAGGGCGGCCTTCAGGGCCGCCCTTTTTTGTTGGTGCATGAATTCGCGCGTGGTGTTGTTATAGAAGCCCATGCGGATTTCATCCCTGCATTCCTGCGCTCGAGCGGGCTGTCCATGAACGCGGACGAGTGCCGCTGGCGCCGCTTTGTGCTGATCTTCATGCTGGCCTGAACGATGGGCCTGTCGGTTCTTGCCGCGTTTATCGTCACGGTCGATCCTTACGACTCGGGCCGGTTTTTCGCGCTGTTGCCGCCGGGCGTTGCTGACGAAGCGCCGCGCACCGCGAACGCAAGTCGTGGCCGCGACCCGCAGTTCACTTCCGCGATTTTCGGAAATTCATATTCGCAGCTTCTCGATCCGGCGCGGCTGTCGGCCGCGACCGGATTGCGCTTTGTGCAGATGACGGTGCCCGGCACCGGGCCGCGTGAGCAGATGGCGTTGCTCAACTGGTTTCGCCGGAGTCATCGTCGCATCGACGTCGTGGTGCTGGGCGTTGACGAGACGTGGTGCGATACCGATCCGGCATTGCCGCTGCTCAACCCGTTTCCATTCTGGCTCTATGGCGACACGCCGGAGTTTGTTGCCCATCACCTCAGCCTTCGCACCCTGACGCTTGGCGCACGGCGCATCGGCATGGCGCTTGGCCGCACGCCGCGCACGGACCCTGCCGGATACTGGGACTATGAGAGCGGCCGGGTGTGGAACTACCGGCCGGCGCCTGCCGACAACGTGTTGCTCGACATGTCTCCTCGCGCCGGGTACGGGCTTGCATTTCCGGCGGCCGATCTGCTGTCGCGGGAAATTGGCGGCTTGCCGGCGGAAACCAGACTCGTGGTGCAGATGCCGCCGCAGTTTCGCGGCGCGCTGCCACCATCGGGCACGGAAAAGTTTGTCCGGTTGACCGGCTGCAAACACGAAATCATGCAGCGCGTGGCTATGCGGCCGAACAGTGTCGTTCTCGATTTTCTGCGCGACACGCCGGATACGCGTGATCCGGAGAATTTCATGGATGGCGGACACATCCGCGCACCCATCGCGCGCATGATCGAACAGAAGATCGCCGCTGCGGTCCTCGTGCGGTAGGCGGAGAAAATCCGGCGCGAGAGCGCGTTACGCCGCTGTCTTCTTCGCGGGTGTGAACTTGCCGTAGTAACTTTCGCCCTTGGCGGCCATGTCGGCAAGTTGCTTGTTCGGCTTGAAACGCGCGCCGCATTTCTTCTCCAGCTGCTTGCACAGGGCCGCGAACTTCTTGGTGCCCATCATGTCGATGTAGCCGAGCGTTCCGCCGGAATAGGGCGCAAAGCCGAAGCCGAGAATCGAGCCGACATCGGCCTCGCGCACATCGGTCAGCACCTTCTCCTCGAAGCAGCGCGCGGTTTCTAGCGCCATGATGCCGAGGAGACGCTGCTTGATCTCGTCAATGCTGACGACATCCGGATCTAGCTGCTGCTTCTGCAGGTCGGCGAGGCCCGGCCACAAGGTCTTCGGGCCTTTCTCCGGGTAATCGTAGAAACCCTTGCCGTTCTTGCGGCCAAGCCGCCCGCGCTTCTCGACCATTTCGATCAGCAGCGCTTTTTGTACCGGGTCGATAGCCTTGGCGCCGAGATCGGTTTCTGTGGCTTTCAGAATTTTCAAACCGAGATCGACACCGACTTCGTCATTCAACGACAGCGGCCCGACCGGCATGCCGGCCATCTTGCCGATGTTCTCGATCATCGCCGCCGGCACGCCTTCCATCAGCATGAGGTGGCCTTCGCGCAGATAGGCCGACACCACGCGCGATGTGTAGAAGCCGCGCGAGTCGTTGACGACAATCGGGGTCTTGCGGATGGCGCGCACATAGTCGAGCGCGGCGGCGATTGCCTTGTCGCCGGTGTTCTTGCCCAGAATGATCTCGACCAGCATCATCTTCTCGACCGGCGAGAAGAAGTGAATGCCGATGAAGCGGCTTTGGTCCTTGAATTCTTCGGCCAGTGATGTGATCGGCAGGGTGGAGGTGTTGGAGCCGAACACGACGTTGGGGCCAATGATGTCCTGCACCTTCCTGATCGTCTCGGCCTTGATCTTGCGGTCCTCGAACACGGCCTCGATCACGAGGTCGCAATCCTTCAAGGTATTGTAGTCGGCGGTGGCGGTAATGCGCCCGAGCAGCGTTGCCTTGTCGGCTTCGCTCGCGCGGCCGCGTGCCACTTGCTCCGCGATCATCTTCTCGGCGTGGCCCTTGCCCTTGTCGGCGCTTGGCTGGTCGCGGTCGATCAGCACGACCTCGATGCCAGCCTGCGCCGTGACGTAACCGATGCTGGCGCCCATGAAGCCCGCGCCGATGATGCCGACGCGTTTGAATTTCGACGGCGGAATATTCGCTGGCCGTCGCGCCCCCTTGTTCAGGTCCTGCATCGAGGTGAACAGCGAGCGGATCATCGCGGTCGCTTCCGGCGAGCGCAGGACCTTGGCGAAATGGCGCGACTCGACGCGCAGCGCGAGGTCCATCGGCAATTGCAGACCTTCGTACACCGCCTGCAGCATGCCGCGCGCCGCCGGATAATTGTCGTAGGTCTCGCGCCGGTAGATCGCGTTCACCGCGGGCCATGTCATCATGCCGCCCTTGGCGTAGACCGGCCCGCTCGGCAGACGATAGTTTTCCATGTCCCATGGCTTCTTGGCGCTGCCGCCGGCCTTGATCCAGTCTTTTGCGTTCTGGATCATGTCGGCTTGCGGCACGACGGCGTCGATCAGCTTCATGCCCTTGGCGCGCTCGACGTTGAGTTGATCGCCCTTGAGCAGGAATTGCAGCGCGTCCTGCGTCGCCATCATGCGCGAGATACGCGTGGTGCCGCCTGCGCCGGGAAACAGTCCGACCTTGATTTCCGGCAGGCCGACGCGGGTTTTAGGATTAGCGGCAGCGACGCGATAGTGGCAGGCAAGCGCCAACTCGAAGCCGCCACCCATGGCGGTGCCGTTGAGTGCGCAGGCCCATGGCTTGCCGCAGGTCTCAAGCCGGCGATAGAGCAACGATGCCTTGCGGCTTTCCTCGAAGAATTCCCTGGCTGCGCCTTCCTCGCCCCTGGTCTTGAGCGATCTGATATAGAGCGCGCCGAGCGATTGCAGGACGTTGAGGTCTGCGCCCGCGCAGAACGAATCCTTGCCGGAGGTGATGACGACGCCTTTGACGGCGGTATCGGCGGTGGTCTTCTCGATGATGCCGGAGAGTTCGGCCAGCACCGCGCCGTCCAGCACGTTCATCGAGCGGCCCGGCATGTCCCAGGTGACGAGTGCGATGCCGTCGGCGTCGGTCTCGAGCTTGAAGTTGGTCATGGGTTGCTCCCTCAGTAGGACTCGCCGGATTTATGGGTGTAGCGCGGCTTGCCGTCTGCGCCGTAGTTCAGTGCAAGATCGACATCAGGATAGTGCGCAATTTCGTTCTTCGAGCGCGTTCCCATTTCGAGATAGATCACGTCGCGCGAAGATTTGTTGACCAATTGATGGCCGTTGGCGACGTTGGCCTTGAAGCCTGCGGCATCACCAGCTTTCAACATGGTCTCGCTGCCTTCCTCGACCAGCGTTACTTCGCCGTCGAGGATGTAGACGATCTCGTCTTCCTGCACATGCCAGTGGCGCAGCGACGAGGCTGCGCCGGGCTTGAGCGTGGTCAGGTTGACGCCGAACTGCGTCAGTCCGGCCGCATTGCCGAGGGCGCGCTTCTCGCGGCCGGCAATCACCTGCAGAAATTCCTGCGGATAGTTGCTGGTGGCCCGCACCGGGATTTTATCAATGTCGATCTTGGGCATCTCAAATCACACACGTTCGATGATCGTCGCCGTTCCCATGCCGGCGCCGATGCAGAGCGTCACCAGCGCGGTCTTGAGCTTGCGGCGCTCGAGTTCGTCCAGCACCGTGCCGAGGATCATCGCGCCGGTTGCACCGAGCGGATGGCCCATGGCAATCGCTCCGCCGTTGACGTTGATCTTGCCAGGGTCGATGTCGAACGCCTGGATGTAACGCAGCACCACGGACGCGAAGGCTTCGTTCAGCTCGAACAGGTCGATGTCCTTGAGCTTCATCCTGGCGTTCCGCAGCAGTTTCTCGGTCACGTCCACCGGGCCGGTCAGCATGATGCCCGGCTCCGAGCCGATATTGGCGAAGGCGCGAATGCGTGCGCGGGGCTTGAGGCCCGCGGCCTTGCCGGCATTCTTGGAGCCGATCAGCACGGCAGCCGCGCCATCGACGATGCCGGACGAATTGCCGGCATGATGGACGTGCTTCACCGCTTCGATCTCAGGATACGCCTGTGACGCCACCGCGTCGAAGCCGCCCATTTCACCCATCTGCACGAACGACGGCTTGAGCGCGCCAATCGACTGCATGGTGGTTTCGGGCCGCATGTGTTCGTCGTTGGCGAGCAACGTGATGCCGTTGATGTCCTTCACCGGCGCGATGGACTTCTTGAAATAGCCCTTGGCCCAGGAATTCGTCGCGCGCTTCTGGCTCTCGACCGCGTAGGCATCGACGTCGTCGCGCGAGAAGCCGTACTTGGTGGCGATCAGGTCCGCTGAAATGCCTTGCGGCATGAAGTAGGTCGGCACCGCGAGCGACGGGTCCATCGGCCACGCGCCGCCGGACGCCATCATGCCGATGCGGCTCATGGATTCCGCGCCGCCGCCGATGGTCATTTCGTGCTGGCCGGACATGACCTGCGCCGCCGCGAAGTTCACGGCGTCGAGGCCGGAAGCGCAGAAGCGGTTGATCTGCACGCCGGCGACCGTGTTGCCGTAGCCCGCATGCAGCGCCGCGGCGCGCGCGATGTCGCCGCCGGCTTCGCCGATCGGATCGACGCAGCCCAGCACCACGTCATCGACCAGCACCGGATCGAGGCCGTTGCGTTCCCTGATGGCGGCAAGCGCGGTTGCCGCAAGGTTGAGCGCGGTGACTTCGTGCAGCGAGCCATCCTGCTTACCGCGCCCGCGCGGCGTGCGGACGTGGTCATAGATGAATGCGTCGGCCATTGCGGTTCTCCCTATTCGTCATCACCGGGCCGCCGCATAGCGGCGTGTCCCGGTGATCCCGATTCATGTGGCAATCTGCGTCCCTTATCGTCATGGCCGGGACAAGCCCGGCCATGACGACGGCGGGTGCAGCTACAAACTCCTCGCAATCAGCAACTTCATGATCTCGTTGGTGCCCGCGTAAATGCGCATGACACGCGCATCGCGGTACATCCGCGAGATCGGATACTCGTCCATGAAACCATAGCCGCCGAACAATTGCAGGCAGCGGTCGATCACTTTCGCCTGCAGGTCGGTAAGGAGATATTTCGCCATCGAGGCGGTCGTGGTGTCGAGCTTGCCCTCGATGTGCTGGCCCATGCAGTGATCGACGAACACCTTGGCCGCGGTCATCTCGCTCTTGCATTCGGCAAGGACGAACTGGGTGTTCTGGAAGTCGATGATCTTCTTGCCGAAGGCCTGACGCTCTTTCACGTAATCGATGGTCAGTTGCAGCGCGCGTTCCATCATCGCCATGGCATGGGTCGCGACCAGCAGACGCTCCTGCGGCAGTTCGTTCATCAGTTGCACGAAGCCCTGGCCTTCCTCGGTGCCGAGTAGGCTTTCGGCGGGCAGCACGACATCCTCGAAGAACAGTTCGGAGGTGTCGGCGGAATCCATGCCGAGTTTTTTCAGCTTGCGGCCGCGGCGGAAACCCTGCGCATCGTCGGTTTCGACGACCATCAGCGAGACGCCCTTGGCGCGTTCCTTGGGATTGGTCTTGGCAACGACGACAATGAGGTTGGCGTGCTGGCCGTTGGTGATGAAGGTCTTGGAGCCGTTGAGGACATAGCCGTTGCCCTTCTTCACCGCGGTGGTGCGCACGCCCTGCAGGTCCGAGCCGGTGCCGGGTTCGGTCATGGCGATGGCGCCGATCAGCTCGCCGGTCGCGAGTTTTGGCAGCCAGCGCTTTTTCTGTTCCTCGGTGCCGTAGTGCAAAATGTAAGGCGCGACGATGCCGGAGTGCAGCGGCGCGCCAAACGAGTCGAAGCCGGCGTAGCTGAACTGGGTGTTGATGATGGTGTCATGCGCGAAGCTGCCACCCCCGCCGCCGTATTCTTCCGGCATCGAGGGGCACAGCAGGCCCGCTTCGCCGGCCTTCTTCCAGACCTCGCGCTCGTACATGCCCTCGTGGTTCCAGCGCTCGACGTTTGGTGCGAACTCGGCCTGACAGAAACGGCCGACCTGCTCCTCGAGCAGCACCAGGTCTTCGGTCATCCAGGCAGGGCGGGGGAGGTTGAGAGGGGTCATCGGCTTTCCGTCCCGGATCCAGCCGCGTCAGACCCGGATTTGTTCCGGGCCTCGCGACTCGCTTCAGCCTAGTCAAGCAAGACCTGGATAGCCGGGACAAGCCCGGCCATGACGAAAAATGGAATTAAAACGCTTCGGCGGGAAGCTCCATCATGCTGCTTGCGCCGTTCTGGATGCGCACCAGATGCACGGCGGTTTCCGGCAGCATGCGCTCGGCGAAAAACTTGCCGGTAACGAGCTTTGCCTTCAGGCGGTCGGCATCGCCCGCCGCGCCGCTGGCGAGCTTCACGTTCACCGCCTGTGCGATGCGCGCCCACATGTAGCCAAGCGCGACCAGCCCGAAGAGATGCATGTAGTCGGTCGAGCCGGCGCCGGCGTTATCGGGTTGCGCCATCGCGTTCTGCATGAACCACATGGTGCCCTGCTGAAGATCCGCGAGCGCCTTGCCGAGTGGCTTCAAATAGACATTTAGTTTTTCGTCATCGACGTGTTCCTTGATGTAACCCTGCACCTCGGCGAAGAACGCCATCACGGCGCGTCCGCCATCCTTGCCGAGTTTGCGCCCTACCAGATCGAGCGCCTGCACGCCGTTGGCGCCTTCGTAGATCATGGCAATGCGCGCATCGCGCACGAACTGCTCCATGCCCTGTTCGGCGATGTAGCCATGGCCGCCGAAAACCTGCTGCGCCTGGACCGCGTTGGCAAATCCCCGGTCGGTCAAAACGCCTTTAATGACGGGCGTAAGTAGCCCCATCATGTCGTCGGAAGCCTGCCGCGCTTTTGTATCATCGGAGCGGTGCGATACGTCGCCATTGAGGGCGGTCCACAGCATCAGCGCACGCGCACCTTCGTTGAAGGCGCGAATTTCCATCAGCATGCGCCGCACGTCGGGGTGCACGATGAGCGGATCGGCTGCCTTGTCCGCGGCTTTTGCGCCGGTGAGTGCGCGGCCCTGCACGCGCTCTTTGGCGTAGAGCGCGGCGTTTTGATACGCGACTTCGGATTGCGCGAGTCCCTGCAGGCCGACGGCGAGCCGCGCCTCGTTCATCATCACGAACATTGCATTGAGGCCGCGATTGGTCTCTCCGATCAGCCAGCCGGTCGCGCCGTCGTAGTTCATCACGCAGGTCGAGTTGCCGTGAATGCCCATCTTGTGTTCGATCGAGCCGCACGACACGCCGTTGCCGTCGCCAAGCGAGCCATCCGGCTTCACCATCACCTTGGGTACGACGAACAGCGAAATGCCCTTGGTGCCGGCGGGCGCGCCCTCGATGCGCGCCAGTACGAGATGGATGATGTTGGAGGTTAAGTCCTGCTCGCCACCGGAAATGAAAATCTTGGTGCCGCTGATTTTGTAGCTGCCGTCGGCCTGCGGCACCGCCTTGGTGCGCAATAGCCCGAGGTCCGTCCCGCAATGCGGTTCGGTCAGGTTCATGGTGCCGGCCCATTCGCCGGAAATCATTTTCGGCAGGTAGGTTTTCTTGAGGTCTTCGCTGGCGTGTTCGACCATGGCGGCGACGGCGCCCTGCGTCAGGCCGGAATACATCGAAAACGCCATGTTGGCCGAGATCATGAATTCGCCGACCGCCGTGCTGACCACATGCGGTAGCCCCTGGCCACCGAACTCGGCCGGTGCGCCGAGGCCGATCCAGCCGCCTTCGGACAATTGCCTGAAGGCTTCCTTGAATCCCTTTGGCGTGGTGACGCGGCCGTCCGGGTGGCGGGTGCAGCCTTCGATGTCGCCGCTGCGGTTGAGCGGGGCCAGCACCTGTTCGGAGAATTTCGCGGCTTCGTTCACGATGGCCGAGACGACATCAGGGGAGGCGTCCGCGAAGCCCGGCAGGTTGTCGTAGCGCTCGATGTGAAAGACGTCGTTGAGCAGGAACTGCACGTCATCGACGGGCGCCTTGTAGACCGGCATGGCTCGTTTCCCCCAGATGGTCCGCTTCTATGTCCCCCAAGTGGGCATCGCAGCCCATCCGGGTGCGTAATGCTACCCCGTCAAAGGTTTAGAGGCTCCCTATACCGCTCGAAGGTGATGGCCGTCAGGGTTTACCGCCTAGGCCGGCGTTAAGAGGTATTTTGATACATTTTTGGCAAAAAACGTAGTCGCAGCACGGATTTCGCCCCAGGGGCGGCCGGCGGTTAACTCGGTCTTTACCTTAAAAATTAAAACTCGCGGCGGTCTGGAAGTCCGTCCGTGTGAGCACCCTTTTCTCCTGCGCACTTGCTTCCAGCCTGTTGGCAGGACGGCGTTTAACGCCGTCGCGTTCGAGGCCGTGAATGCGAGTTCGGTTATGAGACAAAGGGTGCCGTGGCAAGTCAAAGGCGTGCATCCCAACGCGCGCGTTTCCGCGCGTGAGGCGGCGCGCCGGTCCGGCATGTCGGTCGGCGAATGGCTCAACACCGTCATTCTCGATTCCGCGGAAGAAGCCGAACCGGATTATGAACCGGACTATCCGCACGAAGAAGATCACTACGCGCCACCGCCACGCAGCCGCCGGCCCGCGCCGCGCGAACGCGACTACGGTGCGCCGGATCCACGCGACCATGACCGCCGGGGTTACGAGGCGCGCTACGCACCTGAGCCGAACTATGCGCGCGATCCGATTGCCGACGAAGTCTCTGCGATCCATGACCGTCTCGAAGGCCTGACCGCCGGCGTCGAGAACCTGATGCGCAACACGTCGCACGCGCGCGGCGGACGGCAGGAAGACGACGTCACCTCGCGGCGGCTGGCGGACGCGATTTCCAAGCTCGACCAGCGTGTCGATCACCTGATCCACGAAGGCCGCACCGCGACGCGCGCCATCGAGCGCCGCGTCGATTCCGTCGATCGCGCGCTGTCCATTCTCGGAACGACACGTGGTGCCGCTGCCTCGGTCAATAGCTGGGTGCCCGGCATCGATCAGGCGGTTGCGGAAATTTCCATACGCCAGCATGAGCTGGACAGCGAAGTGATGCCGGGGCGGCAGCGTAATTCCGCAGCCCATGAAACCCGCGTGCGCGAGGAACTTGCGCGCCACGACTTCGCCAGCGTCGAAGACAAGCTGCGTTACATCACCGACCAGATCGACGCGCTCGGCCCCGGCCGCATCAACGACGCGCTCAGTGCGCTGCGCAACGACCTCGCCGACATCGCCCGCACCTTGACCGAAGCCTCTCCTCGCCGCGCCATCGAGGCGCTCGAGGGCGAGATCCGCGTGTTGTCGTCGCGCATCGACACCCGCAGCCGCGGTAGCGCCAGCAATCCCGCGTTGGTGACGCTGGAGCGGGGCCTCACCGAAGTCCGCGACACGCTGCGCGGCTTGACGCCGGCGGAAAATCTCGCCGGTGCGGTCGACGCCATTCATGCGCTGTCGGGCAAGATCGACCAGATGGCAAGCGGCCATCAGCAAGACCCGGCTGCGCTCCAGCATCTTGAAACCGCGATTGCGGGATTGCGCAGCATCGTTTCGCATGTTGCCTCGAACGATGCGCTGTCGGACTTGACTAACGAGGTCCGCGCACTCGCCGAACGGGTCGAGCATGGTCCCGGCGCGGCGCAGGGTAACGACATCCTGCGGACGCTCGAAGGCCGCATCGGCGCGATTGCCGATGCCATCGAGTCTGTGCGTGCGAGCGGCGGCCGCAATTCGTCACCCGACATCGACGTCATGGTGCGTACCCTCGGCGACAAGATCGAGAGCCTGCGCACTTCGCGCAACGACGGCGGCGATATCGGCCAGCTCGACGGTCGCATCACCCAGCTTGTCCAGAAACTCGAAGCATCGGAATCGCGGCTCGGCAATCTCGATGCCATCGAGCGTGGCATGCAGGAATTGCTCGGCTATCTGCTGGAAGTGCGCGGTGGCAGCCCCGTGGCTGCGCCGGTGCGCGCGGCCATGCCGCCGCAAGACATCGTCAAGGAAGTCCGCCGCACCGAGGAATCGCTCGAAGCTGTCCACGATACCATCGGCAATGTCGTCGATCGCCTGGCGATGATCGAAACCGGCATGCGCAGCAACAATCCCGACAGGCCTGCAGCACCCGCCGGTGCGCCGCGCCCGGCGCCGCAGCATCAGCAAGCGCCGCAACATGCCGCGCCTCCGATGCAGCCGCCGCAACGCGCGCCGCAGCAGGCTCCAATGCCGTACGCGCAGCCGGCCGCTGCCGTTGCTTCCTATTCGATGCAGGCGCGTCCGCCTGAAATGCCGCGCGCTGCCCAGATGGCGGCGGTATCCATACCCGCGCCGCAGCCGCCACGTCAGGCTGTTGCACAGCAGATGCGTCCGGCTGCCGACGGTACCCTGCCGTATGATTTCCCGCTGGAGCCTGGTTCGGGCAAGCCGCGCGCCGGCATGGTGACGCCGGTCACGGGCGGCGGCGTTGCTTCCTCTGTTGCCGCATTCCGTTCGCCGGCAGATCGCATCGCCGCCTCGAAGGCGTCGCTTGAGCCGCAAGCTGCCGCGCCGATGGCTGCGCCTGTTTCAACAGGCGGCGAGCCGAAATCGAATTTCATCCAAGCCGCGCGCCGCGCCGCGCAGTTCGCCGCCGAAAACCAGGTCGCGCCGGGCTCGGAACCGTTCAAGCCCGCGCCGGATGTCGAGCCTGCTCCGGTGTCATTGATGGCGAGCGTGCGCAAGCACGCCAAGTCCGTGCTGGTCGGCGTGAGCGTGCTGGTGCTGCTGGCGGCCGGCATCCACATGGCGGTCAACTTCTTCGGCCTGAACGAACAGGAACAGGAAGCGCCCAAGCCGGTATCCAAGCTCGCGACCCCGGACAGTATCGCGCGGCTGACGCCGTCGCTGGGCTCGGTCGTTGTTGGCTCGGCCGGTGAATTGCCGCAGCCAAGCGATCCCTTCGGCATCGTGGGCCGCGAGACCACGGGCAGTACGCTGTCGGTATCGCCCTCGGTGCTTGCACAGGCGCCGTCGCCGACGCCACAAATTGCTGCGCCCAAAACCATCCAGGTGCCCGAACGCATCATGGCGGCTGCTCCAACGTCGGGTACGGCTTTGGCAGAAGTTACGGGCGCGGTGCCGCGCAAGCTGACGCCGCCGCCGGCTGGTCTGTTCGTGGCGGGTATGCCGAAGACGGCCGCGCTGCTTCCGGCCATCGGGGGCCGCGCATTGATCTCCGCTGCTGAAGCTGGAGATGCCGCTGCGGCATTCGAAATCGCCGTTCGCTATTCGGAAGGCCGTGGCGTTCCGACCAATCTCGAGGAATCCGCCATGTGGTTCGACCGCGCGGCGCGCGGCGGCGTGACGCCGGCGATCTTCCGTCTCGGCGGCCTCTACGAGAAGGGCATTGGCGTCAAGAAAGACCTCAAGCGTGCGCAGGCGCTTTACAGCGCAGCTGCGGATCGCGGCAGCGCCAAGGCGATGCACAATCTCGCAGTGCTGTATGCCGAAGGTGGCGATGGCAAGCCTGACTATCCGAATGCGCTGATCTGGTTCCGCAAGGCGGCGGATCGCGGCATCGCCGACAGCCAGTTCAACCTCGGCGTTCTCTACGCACGCGGTATCGGCATGGAGGCCAACCTCGCCGAATCCTACAAGTGGTTTGCCTTGGCGGCCCAGGGCGGCGACCGCGATGCAGCACAGAAGCGCGACGACGTTGCCAAACGTCTCGATGCGCAGACCCTCGCGGCTGTGCGCGCTACCGTCCAGAAATGGGCGGCGGTGCCGCAGCCTGAAGAGTCGGTTTCTGTTCAGGCCCCGCCCGGCGGCTGGGACCAGGCGCCACCTCCGGCCGCCAAGCCCAAGGCCAAAACCCCGGCACCCGCGGGCAAGCGTGCGGACGCCCGGTAGTGCGCGAGCGCGTTAACCCCGCGCGCGGCCTCTTAATCCATTCATCAATAAATCGCAGCCTCGCGCAGAATTTCGTTGCGCTTATGACGTGAGGCTGTAACCCAATGTCAGTTGCAGCCGGAAGGTTTGCGAACCGCCTTGCTGCGGCGTTTGCGTATCAACCAACACGGTGCCGCAGGGCGGCACCGGGGCCGTCCCATGGAAATTTACCTTCCGATCGCGGACTTGCCGGTCAATGTATTCCTCGTTCTCGGAATGGGCCTGACGGTCGGTTTCGTTTCGGGAATGTTTGGCATCGGCGGCGGCTTTCTGATGACGCCGCTGCTGATCTTCGTCGGCGTGGCGCCCGCTGTCGCGGTCGCAACCGTCGCCAGCCATATCGCGGCATCCTCATTTTCCGGTGTGCTGTCGTACTGGCGGCGCAAGGCGCTCGACATCTCGCTCGCGATGCTGCTGCTGACCGGCGGCGTCATCGGCACGGGACTCGGCGTGTGGCTGTTTACCGTGCTGCGGCGCATCGGCCAGCTCGATATCACCATCGGCCTTTCATACGTGATCCTGCTGACCTCGGTCGGCGGGCTGATGGTCTATGAAAGCGTCGGCGCGATCCTGCGGGCGCGCAGCGGCAAGCGCGCCGAACTGCGGCGGCCGGGCACGCATACCTGGATTCACGGCCTGCCGTTCAAGATGCGGTTCAAGACATCGCGGCTTTATATCTCAGTCATTCCGGTGCTGGGCATCGGCCTCATCATCGGTTTTATCGGCGCGATCATGGGCATCGGCGGCGGCTTCCTGCTGGTGCCGATGCTGATCTACCTGCTGCGTGTGCCAACCAGCGTCGTCATCGGCACGTCGATGGTGCTGACGCTTGTCACGATGGCGATGGCGACGATCATGCATGCCGCCACCAATCATCTTGTTGATGCAGTGCTGGCGCTGATCCTGATGGTCGGCGGTGTCATCGGGGCACAGTTCGGCGCGCGGGCCGGACAGAAGATGCCTGCCGACCGATTGCGGCTGCTGCTGGGCGTTCTGGTCGTCGCGGTTGGCGTGCGTTTCGCGCTCGATCTCGTGCTGCCGCCGACCGAAGCATTTTCCATCCGGGCGATGGAGAACACCAGATGAAGTTCGCGCGCTGTCTCGCCATGATCGCCGCCTGTGTCGCGAGCGCGCCCGCTGCCGCGGAGCGCATCGTGTCGTCGGTCTCGACCCATCAGGTGATGATCTCGTCGAATTTCACCGGCCTCGACCTTGTGCTGTTTGGCACCGTCGAGCGCGATGCCGCTACGGTGCTGCGCAAGAGCGGTTACGATCTGGTGATGACGGTGACGGGGCCAAAGGTTTCGACCGTGACGCGCCGCAAGGAACGCACCTTCGGCATCTGGGTCAATGTCGAGTCGCGCGCCTTCATCGACGTGCCTTCCTATCTCGTGGTGATGTCATCCAGGCCATTCGACGGTTTCGTCAATGCCGATACGATCCGCCGCCTGCAGCTCGGCCTGAACCGCACGCTGCTGCCGCAGCAAATCGGCAGCGATCTTGCCGACACGGTGCGCGAGGACCCGTTCCGCGGGGCTTTCCTGCGGCTCAAGGCGGTGCGGCACCTGTATGTCGAGAACACCGCCGGTGTGACATTCCTGACACCGACGCTGTTTCGCGCCACCATCCCGATCCCCGCCGAGGTGCCGGTTGGTAATTATGACATCAACCTGAAATTGTTTGCCGACGGCCAGAACATCGCGCAGGCGACATCGGCATTCGAGATCGTCAAGGTTGGCTTCGAGCAGTTCGTGTTCTCGCAGGCGCAGACGAACGGTTTTTTCTACGGCCTCGCGACCGTCATGCTGGCGTTGCTGACCGGATGGTTTGCGTCCGTGGTATTCCGGCGCGACTAGCCTGTGTGCCGGTCATTGCCTCGTCGCTGCGTTCCCCGCAATGACGGTGCGAATTAAATCAGCGCTGCCAGCACGCACCCGATCCCGATCAGCGATACCGTCCAGATGAGCGAACGCAGGAAGGGAATGGCTGAAAGATAGGCCGGCACATAGGCGACGCGGCCCCAAAAATAAAGCTGCACGCCCCAGAACGTCAGCGCGCTGTGGCGATTGGCGAGATGCGCCATCAGCACGGCGGCGGCGAAGAACGGAAACGTCTCAAGGAAATTCGCCAGCGCGCGGCCGAGCCGCCCCGGCAGCGGATTGAGTGGCGGCATGACGTCATCGCGTGGGCCGGCGTTCCAGCTGTAGCCATACTGCATGTTCTTGAAATGGGTCGCGAGGCCGATCTGCACGAAGCCGAGGATGATGCTGAGCGCCAGCATCTGCAATTCGATGGTCATTCATCTTCTCCGTGTCGATCCAGAATTCATTTCATCGCGACAATGACCAGTCCGGGCACCGCGACGCCGCCGTCATTGCGGGTGGATTTTTCCTCGATCAGCAGCAACTGCAATCCCGCTGCCTCAATTGCCTGTCTCACATGCGCCGTACCATGCGCATAACGCAATTTCTCGCCGAGGATGACACCGTCGCCGTGATACGTCTCGACCGTGAAGGCGAGCATGCCTTTCGGTTCCAGCACAGCGGCGCAATCCGCGATGACGCTGTTGAGATCGGCCAGATAGGTGAACACATCGGCGGCCAGCACGAGATGGTAATGCGCGCTGGCTTTTTCGGCTTTGAGAAATTCCGGAATGTCGCCGACCGCGAGCCGGTCATAAAGGTCCTTGCCGCGCGCCTGCTCGACCATCAGCGGCGACAGGTCCATGCCCACAAGCCAGTCGATATGTTTGCGAAACGCCGCGCCGCCCAGCCCGGTGCCGCAGCCGAGATCCAGCACCGAGCCGAACTTCATCGGCCGTTTCGTGCCCGCACAGGCGCGCGAGACAGCATCGAACAATAGCTCCGGCCCGCGATAGGCGAGCTTTTGCGTCAGTGCTTCGTCGAAGCGTGGCGCATACTGGTCGAACAGCGTGCGGACGTAATCGCGCGGCATGTCGGTCACGGCATCCGCCTTCAGCCGCATCAGGTGCAGGCCCGCACCGTGGCGATCCTGCGGATCGAGTTCCTGCACCTTGCGAAAAGCCTCAATCGCAGCTTCGGTCTCGCCGATCCTGTCGCGGGCTTCGCCCAGCGCGAACCACGCCGCCGCAAAGCCGGGTGCCACCTCAACCGTCTGCGCGAACAGGTCGGCGGCGGCGGCGTGGTCGCCGCGCTGCGCGTAATCTTGCCCGAAGGCGTAGCGCCGGTCGGCGATCAGGTTGCCAGAGCTGTGGGATAGGAAACTCATGATTGTTTAGCCGTTCTCTCCGTCGTCATGGCCGTCCATGGGACGGCGGCGAAATCCAGGTTCACAAGGCAGCGAAGTTGTCGCCGTGAATCAGCCATGATAGCTGTGCTATGGTAAGGCCACGACTTCAAACGAAGTCTATACGGGAGCTTACGATGCCGGACGGAACTGCAAGCCGTTTTCTTGGTGGATCGCCGCTGTCGGTCGTGCTGCGGCTGATCTTGCTATCCGTCGTCGTCGGCGTCATCCTGAGTACGCTCGGCTTCGATCCGCTCAACATCTGGCTCAGCCTGCAAAGGCTCGTCCAGGCGCTGTGGAATATGGGCTTCGACGCCTTCCGCTGGCTGTGGAGTTACTTCCTGCTCGGTGCGGTGCTGGTCATTCCGATCTGGCTGGTCGTGCGGCTCGCCAAGGGCGGCCGCGCCTAATCAGACCGGCCATTGCTCGGCAGTGATCGCCGCCGAGTCGGTGCCGATCAACTCCGTGAGCGACTTGCGCGTTGCGAGTGCGTCGCGCAGTTCCTTCTTGATGTCGCTGACCAGACCCAACCCGCCAAACACCAGCCCGGTGTAAAGCTGCACCAGCGTTGCGCCGGCGCGCAGCTTGGCGACCGCTGCCGCGCCTGAATCAATCCCGCCGACGCCGATCAGTGGAAACATGCCTTCGGCGCGCACGAAGGTTTCTGCCAGCATGCGGGTTGCCAGCGGAAACAGCGGCTTGCCGGAAAGCCCGCCGGTTTCCTTCGCATTCGCCGCGCGTAGCGTCATCGACCGCGAGATCGTGGTGTTGCCGACGATCATGCCGTCGATCTTGCGGCGGCGGGCGACGCCGACCACATCGTCGAGTTCGGAGAGCGTGAGGTCCGGCGCGATCTTCAGCAGGACGGGAATGGCGCTCTTGCGCGCCGCGCGATCCCGCGCCGCCAGCACGCGGGCCAGCAGGTCGTCGAGGAATGCGGTCTGCTGCAGGTCGCGCAGGCCCGGCGTATTCGGCGATGACACGTTGACGGTGAAATAGCTCGCCACGCCGGCGAAGGCTTCGATCAGCCGCACGTAGTCCGCGCCGCGATCCGCAGTGTCCTTGTTGGCGCCGACGTTGACGCCGAGAATGCCCGGCTTGTGCGCGCGCGAACGCAGGCGGGCGAGTGGCGCGAGTTCGCCTTCGCTGTTGAAGCCGTAGCGGTTGATGACGGCGCTGTCGGCTTCGAGCCGGAACACGCGCGGGCGCGGATTGCCCGGCTGCGGACGTGGCGTGATGGTGCCGACCTCGGCAAAACCGAAGCCCAGCCGGAACAGCGCGTCGGGCACTTCGGCATGCTTGTCGAAACCGGCGGCGATGCCGACCGGGTTCGGAAACGTCAGCCCGAAAGCCTGTACCTTGAGGCGCGGGTCGTCGGCACTGGCGCGGGGGAGCGGAGCATATTTGAGTGCCCGGATGGTCAGGCCATGGGCCTCTTCCGGGTCGAGCGCCCGCAGCAGCGGCCTGGCTAGGCGGTCGAACAGGCCGATCACGGTAAAGCTCCTGACAGGGAAATGCCGGCAGAACCTAAGGTCTCGGACCATGAATGTCTTGTGTCTTCAGGGCCTTTTACGGGTTCCTGACGGCGCTTGCTGCACAACCCGCAGAAGCATTCCAGTTTACTGTCCCGCGAAATGAGGGCTGGACACCGGGGGCTTCAGGTTATAATTCCTACTTTGCTGATAATTATCACACGCTGCGCGGCGGCGCAGTCAAACATGGCGATACGATCATGCTGACACACGCACAGATCTGGTCCGCTATCGACAAGCTCGCGGCCCGTGCCGGTCTTTCGGCCTCCGGCCTCGCCAAGCGCGCGAGCCTCGATCCCACGACCTTCAATAAATCCAAGCGCATCACGCCGGAAGGCCGCGCACGCTGGCCTTCGACCGAATCGATTGCCAAGGCGCTGTCCGCGACCGGCACGACGATTGAACAATTCGTTTCCCTCATCACGGAGATGCACGGCCCAGCGCAGGCCGTGCCGCTGATCGGTCTCGCGGAAGCGGGCTCCGGCGGCTATTTCGACGACGGCGGCTTTCCGGTCGGCAAGGGCTGGGACGAAATCTCGTTTCCCCAGGTCGACGATCCCCATGCCTACGCGCTCGAAGTTTCCGGCGACTCCATGCAGCCGGCATTCCGTGACGGCACCGTGATCGTCGTATCGCCGGCAGCGCCGGTGCGCCGTGGCGACCGCGTGGTGGTCAAGACCAGCGACGGCGAAGTGATGGCAAAGGAATTGAAGCGCAAGACCGCCAAGACCATCGAGTTGCGCTCGCTCAATCCCGATCACGACGACCGCACGCTCGGTGTCGAGGATGTGTTGTGGGTCGCGCGCATCGTCTGGGCCAGCCAGTAAGTCTTTCTGTTCTTCATGGTGAAAAAATAGTGCAGGCCATAGCGGTGCTATGGTCAGCGCTGCCGATTTGTCGTATCATCCTCTTGCGGAATTCGAGGAGGACACGATGCATCGCCGTCATTTCATGAAAACACTTGCCGGGCTTGCCCTGTGCCCGGTCTGCGCGCCGTAAACATTCGCGCAAGGTGCGCACTGGAGCTATGGCGGCGAACACGGCCCCGAAAAGTGGGGCGATCTCGACGCCGCGAGCAAGGTGTGTTCCGCCGGGGCGCAACAGTCGCCGCTCGATATCGGCGAGACGATGAAGTCGCAGATGCCGCCGCTGAATATCGCGTGGGGCAAGACCGCCGACACCATCGTCAACAACGGTCACACCATCCAGCTCAATTTTGCCACGGGTTCCCACATCACGGTCGGCGGCGAAAAGTATGAGTTGCTGCAGGTTCATTTCCACCGGCCGAGCGAACACCTGATCGGCGGCAAGAACTTTCCGATGGAGGCGCATTTCGTTCACCGCAATGCCGCCGGCAGCTTAGCCGTAGTCGGCGTGCTGATGGCGACCGGCAAGCCGAATGCGGCTTTCAGCAAGGTCTCGTAGCCACCATGCCCGCCAAGGCAGGTCCGCCAGTGAAGGCAGATGTGGCGTTCAATCCGCACGGGATGCTGCCCGGCAAGCGCACCTACTATCGCTATTCAGGCTCGCTCACGACGCCGCCGTGCAGCGAAGTCGTCAACTGGCTGCTGCTGACCGATCCGATTCATGTGGCGGAGGCCGACGTCGCGGCGTTTGGAAAACTTTATGCGATGAACGCGCGGCCGGCGCAGAAACCCAATCGCCGGTTTGTGCTGCGGTCGAGCTGACCAGGTATTCGACGGAATAAACGAGAAACGGCCCGGATCGCGCCGGGCCGTTTTGTTTCCGCGGCGTTTTTGGTCCGCCGTGGCGACGCCGGCGTTTCCCGTTAGGACATCGTTCACCACGCTGCCGTGTTGCCGCGAACCAGTGAACATTTTTTATCTCGGGCAGTTGCAGAATGGGCTGTGTTTCTCGGCATTTTTTAATGCCTGTACGCTACATAAGCTGGCGCACGTTTATAACGCCAGAGGTGTTTGGGAATGGGAATGTCCCTCCGCAACAATGGCCTGTATCATTTTCGTGGATTGATTTTTGCCGCCGTGGCTTTCATCGGGCTGGCGGTGTTTGCCATTGGTTACACGATCCTGAATCTGCGCGCCGATACAATCGAGGACGCGTTCAAGGATACCGGCAACATCGCGACGGTGCTGGCCGAGCAGGTTGCGCAAACCGGCCGGTCCATCGACCTCGTTCTCAGCGATGTCGAAGACCGCGCGACGATGCTCGACATCAGAAAGCCGGGTGATTTCCGGCGCGTCATGGCGACTGAATACGGCTATTTGCTTCTCAAGAGCAGGGCCGACCGTTTTCCCCAGGCCGACCTTGTCTCGGTCGTGGATTCCAATGGCGACCTGATCGCCAGTTCACGCGGTTGGCCGCTACCGGCGCTGAGCCTTGCGGACCGGGATTATTTCCAGCATTTCAAGAACAACACCGAAAGCCACACCTACGTCAGCGGGCCGGCGAAAAACCGCATAACGGGAGCGCCGACCGTATTTTTTGCCAAACCGCTGCGCGCCGACAACAAGGAATTGCTGGGCCTGATTGTGGTCGGCGTTTCCATTTCGAAATTCTGGCATGTTTACGAAACTGTCGGACTGCTCGGCGAGCAAGGTTTCATACTGGCCCGCACCGACGGCATGGTTCTGGTTCGTTACCCGGAGGGTTTGGTCCACGCCCTCGCGGCAATTCCGCCAGCGTCTCCATGGTATGCCGCGGTCGAAAATGGCGGCGGTAATTTCCGCTCGCCAGCAGACCTCACAGCTGACCTGAGGCTCGTTAGCATTCGTCCGGTTCCAGGCTATCCACTGGTTGTGAATGTCGGTGTTTCCGAGGCAGTCGCGCTCTCGACCTGGCGCCAGCGTAGCGTTTCAATGGCGGCTGGTACCTTGCTGGCCGTTATTTGCGCATTCATCCTGCTGTCGGCGGTTGCAAACCGCGTTCGCCTGCTGAGAAATTCGGAAGCCTCTCTTGCCGCGAAATCCCGCGAACTGGAAATCGCCAAGGCCCAGACCGATGCAGCGGTGAACAACATCACGCAGGGCATCAGCATGTTCGATGCTGCGCAGCGGCTGATCGTCTGCAATGCGCGCTATATGGAGATCTATGCGCTTTCGCCTGATGTCATAAAGCCCGGCGCGACGTTTCAGGAAATTCTCGAGTACCGCAAGGCGCACGGCAATTACATCAACGATCCTTCGCACTTTATTGCCAATAGCGCCGAGCATGTGCAGGAAGGCAAGAAATTCACGCACACCGCGACCCTGACCGACGGCCGTGTTATTGCCGTCGCAGCCAATCCGACGATGGACGGCGGCTGGGTTGCGACGCACGAAGACATTACCGAGCGCCATCACGCGCAGGTGCTGATCGCCCACATGGCGAGCCACGACACGCTGACCGGCCTGTGCAACCGGATGGCATTTGAGGAGCGGTTGAACGAAGCGATAATCCGGCTAAACCGGCATGGCGAAAAATTCTCGCTGATCATGTTCGATCTCGACAAGTTCAAGACCGTGAACGACACGCTGGGACATCTGGTGGGTGACGCCGTGTTCAAGGGCGTTGGTGAACGCGTGAAATCCTGCGTATGTGAACTCGATACGGCGGCGCGGCTCGGCGGCGACGAGTTCGTCATCCTGCAGGCGCATGTCGACGACCCTGAAGAATCGGCACGCACCCTGGCAAACCGGCTGCTGGACGCGATGCGGGAGCCGTTCACAATTGACGGCTGTGAACTGCCGGCGAGCGTCAGTATCGGCATCGCGCTCGCGCCGAAGGATGGATCGGATATGGAGAAGCTGGTCAGGCGTGCCGACCTTGCGCTCTATCGCGCCAAGGCCGAAGGCCGCAATCGGTTGAGGTTCTTCGATGCGGATATCGACATGCCAGAGCCCGGCATGCCGAAAACGCATCCGCGGCTTACCGACTGAAGCTGTTGGAACAAGCGGAAATGAAAACGGCCCGGATTGCTCCGGGCCGTTTCGCTTTACGCGTTACGCTACTTGACGCAACAGGATCACGGGCACGGGTGGCGGTAGCCGTCGTAACCGAGATAGGTGCCCGAACCCGGATCGTAGGACTTGAAGCGCGACAGGCAGTAGCCGACGGCATCGCCGCCCGGCGGGCCGGCATAGGCGGGCGCATAACCCGGGCCATAAGCGTAGCCAGGCGCATAGCCCGGTCCGTAGTAGCCGCCACGCTGCGACGAAGCGATCACGCCGCCGATCAGCGCGCCGGCCACGAGTCCGCCTATGATTGCGCCGCCATTGCCGCCACCACGCCGGCCGCGCCACTGCGCTTCGGCGGGGACCGCCATCGCCATCAGCGCGGTCGTTGCTGCCATCGCGCCGGCAATCAGTTTCATACGCATCGCGGGAACTCCGGTTGTGTTTGCTCTCCCTGTACAAATGGGGAGCTGCCCGGATTTGTTGCGTGAAACTTTGGTAACAATGCGAGCCATTCTGTCGCAGGCCGCGACAGAGCTCCGTTTCGTCGCTGACGCGAGCTACGCGCTTCTTGCCAGCGCGCCGTCGATCATATCGACCGTGTTCTTGACGCCATAGACCGCGACGAAGGAGCCGAAGCGTGGGCCTTTTTCCTGACCCAGCAGCACCTGATAAAGCATGTTGAACCACTCCAGCGAAACACCGGGGCGGCCATCCTTGCCCTTCTTCACCAGATCGAGGAACGGCTCGCGCCGCCCGATTTCATAGACGACGTTCTGGATGTTTTCAGGCGTTGCTTCGCCTGAAAGCTGCGACAGCGCATCGCGCAGATCGCCAAGCGCCTTGCGTTCGCTTTCACTCGGCTCGCGAAACTGCTTCGTTGGCGCCACGAAGTCGCGATAGTAGTTGATGGCGTAGCCGACCATGGCATCGAGCTTGGGATGCGTCTTCGCCGTCACGCCAGGACGATAGCGGCCGATGAAGCCCCACAGCGTTTCGGCGTTCTCCGCGTTCGACGACGACACCAGCGTCAGTAGCAACTGGAACGTCACCGGCATGTCGCTTGGCGGCGGGTTGGCGGAGTGGATGTGCCACACCGGATTGGACAGGCGTTGCTTCGGGTCCTGCCGGTCATAGCCGCCAAGGAACTGGTAATACTCATCGACGGCGCGCGGGATCACATCGAAGTGCAGCCGCTTCGCGGCTCGCGGATTCTGATACATGAACAGCGACAGGCTTTCCGGGCTGGCGTAGCGCAGCCATTCGTCGATGGTCAGGCCATTGCCCTTCGACTTGGAAATCTTCTGGCCCTTGTCGTCCAAAAATAATTCGTAGTTGAAACCTTCCGGCGGCATGCCGCCGAGCGCCTTGCAGATTTCGCCGGAAAGCTTGACCGAGTCGATCAGGTCCTTGCCGGCCATTTCATAGTCGATGTCGAGCGCGACCCAGCGCATCGCCCAGTCGGGCTTCCACTGCAGCTTGCAATGTCCGCCGGTGACGGGCGTCACCACCAGTTCGTTGGTGTCGGGATCGTTGTAGGAAATCGTGCCGGCCTTGGTGTCGTGCGCGACAATCGGCACCTGCAGCACCACGCCGGTGCGCGGAGAGATCGGCAGGAACGGCGAATAGCTCGCCGCGCGCTCCTCGCGCAGCGATGGCAGCATGATCGCCATCACCTTGTCGAAGTGCGTCAGGAGGTTCAGCAGCGCCGTGTCGAACTTGCCCGAGGTGTAGCAGTCGGTTGATGACATGAATTCGTAGTCGAACCCGAACGTGTCGAGGAATGCGCGCAGCCGTGCGTTGTTGTGCTGGCCGAAAGACGGATGGGTACCGAACGGGTCCGGCACCTTGGTCAGTGGTTTGCCGAGATGCTGCGCCAGCAGATCCTTGTTCGGCACGTTGTCGGGCACCTTGCGCAGCCCGTCCATGTCGTCGGAGAACGCGATCAGCCGCGTCTTGATCTTGTCATCGGTCAGGATGCGGAAGGCGTGGCGGACCATGGTCGTGCGTGCGACCTCGCCGAACGTGCCGATATGCGGCAGGCCCGACGGGCCGTAGCCGGTTTCGAAAATCACTTCGTCCTTCGGCTTGCGCTTGAGGCGCGCGAATATTTTCTTCGCCTCCTCGAAAGGCCAGGCGTTGGACGTTTCGGCGATCTCGCGCAGCGGCGCGGCGGACAAGGTTTCTTTACTCATGACGGTGTTTTCTATGCGCGCGGCGGGGCCGCGTTTCAATATGGGCTGACGGGAAAATACCGTAGCCAGAGTTCGGCGAATTTGCCCTTTTCCCAGAGCCTGAACAGCGCCCAGTTGAAGGCATTGCGCAGCGTGTCGTTGCCGCGCTTGACGGCGATGCCGACGCCTTCACCGAACAGGCGGCTTTCCAGCAGCGGGCCGCCGACGAAAACGCAGCAGCCGCCGGATTCCGTGCCGTTCAGCCAGAACGCCGATGCGAACGCGTCGGAGAAAATCAGGTCGATCTCGCCAGATTTCAGCGCAGCGCGCAGCAGGTCCGTCGTTGCATATCGCCTGACATCGGCTTCGGTGAAGATCGTGCGGGCGTATTCGTCGTGCGAGGTGCCCTGCACCACGCCAATTTTCCTGCCCTCAAGCTGCTCGGGATAAGTGTTGGCGATGACGGCCTGCTTGCGGCCGACGAAGCGCCCGGCGGGGCGGTAGTAAGGGTCTGAAAAATCAACGCGTTGCCGGGTTTCTGCGGTGACGGCGATGGAGGCGATCACAGCGTCCGAGCGGTTGTCGTTGAGGGAATCCACCATGGTGTCGAAACGGCGCATTTGCATGGTGCAGGGGATTTTCAGCTCGTCGCAGATCAGCCGCGCCAGATCGACGTTGAAGCCGGCCGGGTTGCCGTCCGCGCCGGCGTAGTCGAACGGCGGATAGTCGACCTCGGTGACAAAGCGGATCAGCGTCACGCGCGTTGTGTCGGGTTTTTCCGGCCGGCGGCGAGGATCCCAGAAGCTCGGAACGGCGGCGCTGGAGCCGCCCGTGGCGGCGCTTTGCGGCGGCTTTGGCGGCGTATTGGGTGCCTGTGCATAAGCGGGAATGGCAGCCGCCAGCGCAAAGCCGGTGGCAGCCTGGACCGCCCATCGCCGCGCACGCTTCCTCAACCTGGAGGATATGCCCCCCTCAATTTCTCGTGATATAAAGGTCGAAGGGCAGTTAGTTTGCATCTAAAGGTTGTGTCCATTCTCTTCAATCAGCAAACTATACCGAAAAAAATGCGGGTTGTGTGGCGTTGCGTTGTGGGGGCGGCGTGGTTTCACAGATCAATCAGCGGCCGTCGGCGGCACCGTATGCCGCCGTTGCCGATTCCAGCCGCCGCGATGGCGATCCGCCCAGCCTGCGAGTCCGGCAACCGCTCACGCCATTTCCCGAACTCGACTGCATCCGCCATCTCATCCCCGTGGGTGTCGTTGCGGAAGCCGAGCGCCGTGCACGCGAGGTTGGCGTCGGCGCCGATCGCGCGCTGATTTCCGCCGGTGCGATATCAGAACACGACTATGTCGCGGCGCTGGCGCGGCATCTCGGCATTCCGCTCATAACGCTCGACGAGATGCCGCGGGAAAACTGCGCCTTCGACGATGAGCATCTGCTGGGCGCACCTGCTTTCGGAGTGCTGCCGCTTTGGGGTGGCGACAACGCCGAAGATCCGACCGTGCTGGTCGCGCCGCGCAAGTTTCAAGCGCGGCAACTGTGCACGCGATCACGCAATGGCGACTTGCCGCCCCGTCTTGGCCTGATGACCAACGCAGGACTGCAAGGATTTGTAGATCGCCATTGCGTCGATGCCATCGGCCGTCGCGCGTCGGAACTGCTGCGCGATAATCATCCGCAGCTTTCCGCCGCACGGCCCGACTGGCAGATGCGTTCTCTGTGTGGCTTTACGGTTGTGTCTGTCGCCATCGGCGTGCTGGTCGCGCCATCGGAAACCTATCTGTCGATCTCTGTATTTTTCTCACTGCTGTTTGTTGCCTGGACGGCGCTGCGGCTGATGGCCATGGTGAAGACCCATGTGGTAACGCGCCTGACGACGCCGCACCCGCATGACTTGCCGGAGTATACGATCATCGTCGCGCTGCATCGTGAAGCGGCGATGGTTGGTCAACTGGTCACGGCGCTCAATGCTTTCAAATATCCGCGCGAGAAACTCGACATTAAGCTGGTGGTTGAACCGGACGATATTGAAACACGGGCGGCGATTGCGCAGCTCACGCTTGGTTCGCATTATCAGATTGTCGTCGCGCCCAAGACGCTGCCGCGCACCAAGCCGAAGGCCCTCAACGCTGCGCTTCCATTCGCGCGTGGCGAGTTCACGGCGATCTATGATGCTGAGGACCGTCCCGATTCCGATCAACTCCTGAGCGCGCTCGAGGTTTTCTGGCGCGGCGGCGAGAAACTCGCCTGCGTGCAGGGGCGTCTCACTATCGATAATACGTCGGATAGCTGGCTGACAAAATTGTTCACGGCGGAATACTGCGGTCTGTTCGATGTGTTCCTGCCGGCGCTTGCGGCGTGGCGTCTACCGCTGCCGCTTGGCGGTTCGTCGAACCATTTTCGCACGGCGGCGCTGCATGAAATCGGCGGCTGGGATCCTTATAATGTCACCGAAGACGCCGATATCGGCATGCGGCTTGCGCGGCTCGGCTACGAGACGGCAGTCATGGCATCGACGACGTATGAAGAAGCGCCAGGCCGCCTTGAGCCATGGCTGAAGCAGCGCTCACGCTGGTTCAAGGGCTGGATACGCATTGTCAACCAAACAAAATTCTTCATTAATATCAGCGGCAAACGATAGATTCCTAGCTACATTTAGGTTCTGTCGCGACGCCATCGCAACAAATTACACAAGCAGGCTCTCTGCGCAGTCGACAATATCCACGCCGATCCATCCAATTCGGCGAACAGCCCGTGAATGAATCCCCTCATCTCAGTTGGCTAAAGTCCCAGCGGCCAACGAGGTCGGTGCCTGACATTGCCAGCGGGAAATTTTGCTACAAGCACGCCCAGCCCCGAATTAGGCACAGTAGAGGCCACGAAGGTTACCTCTCGCCTATTGTATTCCGTATAGGTCGAGAAGCACCTCATCGACTTTTTGAAGAATTGCAGCCTGTGCGCTCTCGTCAAATGCGGGCAGTGACTTCAATTCTCTAACAGAAATAGCACGGTCACCCCGTAGGAGTCCGGCATCCTTACCGAAATGTCCTTGAAGCGATGCGTCGATCAAACCAGCAGAGCCGTGTGCGATAGAAAACGATATTTTATCGTTGCCATGGGTCAGTTCGAGCTGCTCGCCGTTAATTCTAACATCATCGACCCGGTTTAATAGCGTATCGATTTCGACGAAGTCACTCAAAGAGTGTTCCTCCATCGCCAAGGCTTTCCCAACAAGATCGATTATTTTTTTCTTGGAGGCCTTTTTCGCGTTTGTATCAATTAAGGGCGGCCGAACGAACTCTTTCAGTCGGCTGACCACCACAAACATTCCAACCTTTTCGTTACCCAACGAAAACATCGCCTCAAAAATACGGCGAGTGATACTAGAGTTCAGTACGGCAAACAGAAAAAATATTTCCTCCTTATTGTCCGAAGAAATGATCTGACAATGACTCATTGAAGGAATTACATTTTCGTCTGTGTAATAGAATTTCATCCGCCGGGATTTTTCCCACAACAGTTTATGTTTTGGGTGAAGAGCTTGGTGTCCTTGGGAGTTTTTCGGAAGGCCGATGTCTTCCTCTGAGCTAGGGTAGAATTTAGTTGGGCGGAAAGCAGTGAAATTGACGAAGTCCTTGAAGTCGACAAGGCCCCAAGATTCTTTCTTTTGCTCTTTGCTTTCCTTTTTGTGGTCGAGAATGAACCCCACGTCGAAGATAAATCGGGCCTTAAATCGATCTTGAGCCAAGCGATGGTCCGAATAGACCGCCATGCTCTCTGACGCCTGCTTGTATCGCACGTACAACTTGGCAAGTTCGGCGTCCCACGTAATGAAGTTCCAGTTGTCGAAATTGTCCTGCAATTCGCTCTGATGCACAGAACGAGAGAGAGGCGCGGTTCGTTCGCAAGTTGGAAAGAACATCCTGAATGTCCTCGCCGCTTTCGGGCGCTTGCACGCATTCTACAATATGGTCCTCGGCGGGTCGCGTCTTTGAGCAAATGACTGTCCGTCGTCAGGCAATTTGAGACTGATCAGGCGTTTCGAGAAGAGAGGCTCTGGCTCATCAGGGTTAGAGTTTAGGCGGCCTGCAGTCGGTGCTGCAAGCGGCGGTTTGCGATAGTTGCATGTTTGATGCGTTTGCGTTCTGCG
>CANJBX010000011.1 GCA_947472885.1 Hyphomicrobiaceae bacterium | reverse complement strand
CTGACCCACATCCATTCCCGTCTTTTTATGATTCTTGAGCAGATCTTGGCCCAGGGGGCGCCGGTTCCTTTGGATGTCGAAGTTCCCAATAGCACCCTGATTTCAGTAGAAATCTGAGCCCCCGATCGGTTTTTTCAACATCCTGCTAGCGCGAAATTGCCGGGATTCATGGGCCTGAGATTCTTGGGCCTGATGCCGTTTCTGGCCGTAATCAGGCCCAAAAGAACAGCAACAAGCAGAACAATAGAAACAAGATTGTCACGATGTCCGAGAAGCCCCGCTATTACATCACCACCGCCATTGCCTACCCGAACGGCGTGCCGCACATCGGCCACGCCTACGAGGTCATCGCGACCGACGCGATCGCGCGCTTCATGCGGCTTGAGGGCTACGACGTTCATTTCCTGACCGGCACCGACGAACACGGCCAGAAGATCCAGCAGACCGCGACGAGGGAGGGCATCTCGGCCCAGCAGCTCGTCGATCGCAACGTGGCGGTGTTCCGCGCCATGGTCGCGCGCATGAATATTTCCAACGACGATTTCATCCGCACGACGGAAGCCCGCCATCACAAGGCGTCGATTGCAATCTGGGAAAAGATGCAGGCCAGCGGCGACATCTACCTGTCGAAATATGCCGGCTGGTACTCGGTGCGCGACGAAGCCTATTACGCCGAAGACGAGACCACGCTGAATGAACACGGCAAACGCATCTCGACCAAGACCGGCACGCCGGTCGAATGGGTCGAGGAGGAGAGCTATTTCTTCAAGCTGTCGGCCTATCAGGACAAGCTCTTGGAACTGTTCAAGCGGCCCGATTACGTGCTGCCGAAGGAACGTCTCAACGAGGTCGAGAGCTTCGTGCGCGGCGGCTTGCAGGACCTGTCGATCTCGCGCACGACGTTCGACTGGGGCGTCAAGGTGCCGGGCAATGACAAGCACATCATGTATGTGTGGGTTGATGCGCTGACGAACTACATCACGGCGGTCGGCTATCCCGACGAGAACAACGAACAGTTCAGGAAATTCTGGCCGGCGGATCTGCATGTCATCGGCAAGGACATCGTGCGTTTCCACGCGGTCTACTGGCCAGCCTTCCTCATGTCCGCCGGCATCGAAGTGCCGAAGCGGATTTACTCGCACGGATTCCTGTTCAACCGCGGCGAAAAAATGTCGAAGTCGGTCGGCAACGTGGTCGATCCGTTCACGATGGCGGATGCCTATGGCGTCGACCAGATGCGCTACTTTTTCCTGCGCGAGGTGCCGTTCGGACAGGATGGTAGTTATAGCCACGAAGCCATCGTCAATCGCAGCAATGCCGATCTCGCCAACGATCTCGGCAATCTGGCGCAGCGTTCGCTGTCGATGGTTGGTAAGGCGTTCGGCGGCAAGCTGCCGGAGCCGGGCGCGTTCACCGACAACGACAAGGCGATCCTCGCCATGGCCGACGGTATGCTGGCGAAGGCGCGCGAGGCGATGAAGACGCAGGCGCTGCATCAGATACTCAACGCCGTCTGGGCCGTAGTCGCGGAAGCCAACCGCTATTTCGCGGGCGAAGCGCCATGGGCGCTCGCCAAGACCGATCCGGCAAGGCAGGGCACCGTGCTGTACGTCACCGCCGAAGTGATCCGGCAGGTCGCCATTCTGGCGCAACCGTTCACGCCGGAGGGGGCGGGCAAGCTCCTCGATCTGCTGGCGGTACCAGCCGACAGGCGGCAATTCTCCGAACTGGATGGCAAGAACCGCCTTCCCGCCGGTGTGCAACTGCCTGCGCCCACGCCGGTGTTTCCGCGCTACATCGAGCTGAAACCGGAAACCGAAACGAAATAGCCGCATGCTGCAAATACTCACATGCTGATCGACAGCCATTGCCATCTCGATTTTCCGGATTTCAACGGCGAGCATGATGCGCTGGTCGAGCGCGCCCGCGCGGCCGGCGTTGCGCGCATGGTGACGATCTCGACGAAAATCCGGCAGTTCGACGTGCTGCGCGCGATTGCCGAGAAATATGACGACGTGTTCTGTTCGGTCGGAACGCACCCGTATCATGCAGTCGAGGAACGCGGCATCAGCAAGGAAGAGATCGTCGCGCTGACGAAGCATCCCAAGGTTGTGGCGATTGGCGAAGCTGGCCTCGACAACCACTGGCCCGGCGGTTCGCCCGAAGCGCAAGCCGAAGGCTTCCGCACCCATCTCGCCGCCGCGCGCGAAACCGGCCTGCCGCTGGTGATCCATACGCGTGACGCCGACGACGATTGCCGCAAGATTCTGGACGAGGAAATGGGGAAGGGCGCCTTCCCCGCCATACTGCATTGTTATACTGGCGGTATCGGCCTCGCCCTGCATGCGGTCGAACTCGGCCTCTATGTATCGTTCACCGGCATCCTGACGTTCAAGAAATCCGATGATTTGCGCGCCATCGCGGCCGCCTTGCCGCCAGACCGCATCTTGGTCGAAACCGACGCGCCGTATCTCGCGCCGGGCAAGTTTCGCGGCAAGCGCAACGAGCCGTCCTATGTGGGCGAAACCGCCAAGGTGCTGGCCGAGGTGCAAGGGGTTTCGCTGGAGGAAGCTGCGCGCCAGACCACGGAAAACTTCTTCCGGCTGTTCTCCAAGGTGCCGCGCGTCATGGGCGCTGCCTCATGAGCTTGCGCGTCACCATCCTCGGTTGTGCGTCGTCGGCCGGCGTGCCGCGTCCGGCGCTCGGCTGGGGCGCCTGCGACCCGAACAATCCCAAGAACCGCCGGCGGCGCTGCGCGCTGCTGGTGGAGCAGACGGGAGAGGCGGGCACGACCCGCATTCTGGTCGATACCGGCCCTGACCTGCGTGAACAGCTCCTCACCGCCAATGTGGACCGGCTTGACGCGGTGTTCCTCACCCACGAACACGCCGACCATACCCACGGCATCGACGACCTGCGCAGCCTGTTCATCCGCAACAAAAAGCGTCTGGATGTCTACCTGGACGAGCCGACGTCACGCATGATGTTCCATCGGTTTGGCTATTGCTTTGAAAGCCCGCCGGACAGCCATTATCCGCCCATCGCCAACAGCCACATCATCGGGGCCGGCCGCGCCGTGACGATTGACGGACCCGGTGGCCCGCTGGACGTGCTGCCGTTCCTCCAGCGCCATGGCGACATCGACTCGCTGGGTTTCCGGTTCGGCGGTCTGGCGTATTCCAGCGATCTGTCGGACCTGCCGGATTTTAGTCTGCCAGCACTGGCTGGGCTGGATATCTGGATCGTGGATGCGCTGCGCTACAAGCCGCATCCGAGCCATTTTACGGTCGATGAAGCCTTGCAGTGGATCGAGCGGGTCAAGCCTGCGCGCGCCGTCCTGACGAACCTGCATTCGGATGTCGATTATGAGGTGCTGCGTGCGAGGCTTCCGGCGCATATTGTGCCGGCCTACGACGGCATGCAGATTGATTTGTAGCGAGTTATATGGCGCAGCAAATGGAAGTTAATTCAGCGGCTTGGATTGACTTGCTGCAGTAAGTCCATAGGTTCGGGCATCGAGATATATTCCATAATATGTCTTATGCGAATCAAAGGTCAATCCGAATCTGGGATGCGCTGGAGGCTTGGTGAGCCGTCTCCCTTTGGCTCCCTTTGGCTCCCTTTGGGTTTGTCCTTGGGCTCGGACTATGGCCTCGCCCGAATGCTTCCGCACACGGTGGAACCGGCTCCGGCCTTGGCGGTTAGCCAACCGTGTGAGGGCGCGCAACCGCGCCCGTCCGCGCCGCGTATCCGCAATCAAACAAGTCGAGGTCATCGTGAGCAGCAAGGTCAGCAAGCTTATAGTCCGTAAGGCGGCGCAGCCGCTCGATACACCAACCGATCTGCCGGCCACCGCGGTCAAGGAAATCTCGGCGGTCCTCAATGTGCTGCTGGCGGATTCGTTTGCGCTTTACCTCAAGACCAAGAACTTCCACTGGCACGTCTCGGGGCCGCATTTCCGCAGCTACCACCTGATGCTGGACGAACAGGCCGACCAGATATTCGGGACCACCGACGAACTGGCCGAGCGCGTCCGCAAGATCGGCGGCCTCACCCTGCGGTCGATCAGCCACATTAGCAAGATCCAGACCATCGAGGACAACAATGACGACTTCGTGGCCCCCGGCGACATGCTCCGCGAACTCATGAACGACAACAAGGCGGTGGCCAAGGCGATGCGCAAGGCGCACGAACTGTGCGACAAGCATCACGACTCGGCGACTGCGAGCCTCCTGGAAAATTACATCGACGCCACCGAAAAGCGGACCTAGTTTCTGTTCGAGGCCAGCCGCGACGCAACGGATGGCGGGCATTAAGAAACCTGCGCACGCAAACCGCCCGCTTAAAGCTCTGCACAGGCATCCATTCTTTGGCCATCCCGGCTTGCACCGGGGTGGCCGTTTCGCTTTGGTAGGCTGTCCACTTCGGAAAGCCGCCCATGACCCCTTCCCGCGATATTTCACGCCTTCTGGAGATCATGGCCGCGCTGCGCACGCCGCGCACTGGCTGCCCGTGGGACCTTGAGCAGAACTTCGCGACGATTGCGCCCTACACGCTGGAAGAAGCCTACGAGGTCGCTGACGCCATCCAGCGTCACGACCTGCATGACCTGTGCGACGAGCTGGGCGACCTGCTGCTACAGGTGGTGTTTCACGCCCGCATGGCCGAGGAGCAAAAAGCCTTCGATTTCGGCGATGTCGTCACCGCCGTGACTCACAAGATGATCCGCCGCCATCCGCATGTGTTTGGAGATGCACAGGCCCGCAGCGCCGGCGACGTGAAGGGTCAGTGGGATCGTATCAAGGCCGAGGAAAAGGCCGAACGCGCGGCCAAACGCGGCGGCGCTGTGGAGGAACAAAAGGGTGCCCTCGCCGGCATTCCCGTCGCCCTGCCCGCATTGCCGCGCGCGCAGAAATTGCAGGAGAAGGCCAGCAAGGTCGGCTTTGACTGGAATGATCCCCTCGCCGTGCTGGCGAAGATCAAGGAAGAGGCCGACGAAGTGGCGGAGGCGATCGCCGCGGGTCAGCGTATCCATGCGCAGGAAGAAATCGGCGACCTGCTGTTCGCGGTCGTGAACCTCGCGCGCCACATGGGCGGCGATGCTGAAAGCTCGCTGCGCGGGACTAATCAGAAGTTCGAACGCCGCTTTGCCTGGATCGA
This sequence comes from Hyphomicrobiaceae bacterium, assembly GCA_947472885.1. Classification (GTDB taxonomy): domain Bacteria; phylum Pseudomonadota; class Alphaproteobacteria; order Rhizobiales; family Xanthobacteraceae; genus CANJBX01. Next base: position 71,877 of record CANJBX010000011.1, on the reverse strand, counting down.
ACAAGCGCTGGAAAAGCAAGGCAAAACGCCGCAATCCTCGACCTTGGCGGAAATGGATGCGCTATGGGATGCGGCCAAGGTGGCCGAACGCAAGGCGGCGGAATAGTTAGCCGAGCGCCTTCACGCGCGCGCCGAATTTGGCGGTCAGTATACCCTCGTTCGCCGCATCGACGCGCACCTGCATCACCAGCGTGCCGTCGTCCTGATTGACGGTTTTGTCCAGCACTTCGACATTGCGATAGAGCCAGCTGGCGTCGGCGCCTTCGGCAGCCTCCAGCGTGACCTCGAATTTCCTGCGTGTCTCGCCGAGCTTGTCCTCGATCAGCGCCTTGAGGGCGCCGATGCCCTCCCCGGTCAGCGCCGACACCAGCACGGGCGCCGGCGTCTGGCGCTTCGCCAGATTGGTCAGCCGTTCGCGCTCATGTTCCGGCAGGCGGTCGAGCTTGTTCCAGACTTCGATCAGCTTGCCGGCATCGGGATCGATGCCCAGTTCTTTCAGCACGTCACGCACGTCACCGGACTGTGCTTCGGCATCGCCATGCGACACGTCACGCACATGCAAGATCAGATTGGCTTCGATGACCTCTTCCAGCGTGGCGCGGAACGCCGCCACCAGCATGGTCGGCAAGTCCGAGATGAAGCCGACGGTGTCGGACAGGATGATGCGGTTGCCGTGCGGGAGGTCGATGGCGCGCAAGGTCGGATCGAGCGTTGCGAACAGCATGTCGGCGGAAAGCACAGTCGCCTCCGTCAGCCGGTTGAACAGCGTCGATTTGCCGGCGTTGGTGTAGCCGACCAGCGCGACGATGGGATACGGCACGCGCTTGCGGCTTTCGCGATGAAGCGCGCGCGTCCGCTTGACGCCTTCGAGATCGAGCTTGATGCGCGAAATGCGCTCGCCGATGAGCCGGCGGTCGGTTTCGATCTGGGTTTCGCCGGGGCCGCCAAGAAAGCCAAAGCCGCCGCGCTGGCGTTCAAGGTGGGTCCACGACCGCACCAGTCTACTGCGCTGGTAAGTGAGATGTGCCAGCTCGACTTGCAGCGAACCTTCCCGCGTGCGGGCGCGCTTGCCGAAGATTTCCAGAATCAATCCGGTGCGGTCGAGCACCTTGGCGCCGAATTCCTTTTCAAGGTTGCGCTGCTGGACCGGCGATAGCGCGCAGTCCATCACGACGAGGCCAGCCTCGTTCGACTTCACCAGCCCGGCGATTTCCTCGGCCTTGCCCTTGCCGAGATAGGTCGCGGGCCGGATCTGGCTGAGCGGCACGATGCCGGAATCGACCACATCGAGATCGATTGCGAGCGCGAGGCCGACCGCCTCATCGAGACGTGCGTCAGGTGTGCGGCGAATTTCCGCTTCAGGCGCGGATTCGCGCGCCGCGCGTTCACGCAGATAGGGGCCGATGACAATCGCGCGGCCAGAGCCGGAGTGTTTCTCTGGAGACTCCGCCTTTAGCTTGTCGCTTCGACGCGGCTCCAACTAGGCCTTGTCCTCGCCCATCAAATCCTCGGCACCCTCGAACAACTGGATCGGGTGGCCAGGCATGATGGTCGAAATCGCATGCTTGTAGACAAGCTGCGAGTGTCCGTCCCGCCGCAGCAGCAGACAGAAGTTGTCGAACCAGGTGACAACCCCCTGCAGCTTCACGCCATTGACGAGAAAGATCGTGAGCGGGGTTTTGTTTTTACGTACGTTGTTGAGGAAGGTGTCTTGCAAGTTTTGTGCGCGCTCGGCTGCCATGGCCGTTGTTTCCGTTTTTTGTTTCGCGTTCCACCAGCACTGTCGTTTTTTATTATGCTGGATGCTTTTGCATCCGCCGGCTGCCGAACAGGGCCAGATCGACGCCATTTACTCCCATTAGAGGGTACGCAGGGAGGCGGCGCAAGCCCATCTGCCGCCGCAGGTCCCGTCAAATGGGCAAAATCAGGTAAACTCCGCGTGGTTGTGGAAGTCGCGCCGCAATGCCGTCGCAATTGGGCCGGGCTTGCCGTCGCCCACTGGCCGGCCATCGATGCTGATGACGGGCAGTACGATCTGACTGGCAGCCGTCACGAACGCTTCCTTGGCGGCAAATGCCTGTTCGAGCGTGAACGGCCGCTCGTCCAGCGTGACGTTGTGCGCCTTCATCACGTCAAGAATGACGGTGCGTGTGATACCGCGCAGGATGCCGTTGCTCGCGCCGTGGGTCATCACCTTGTTGTCGGCCGTCACTATCCAGGCATTCGACGATGAGCCTTCGGTAACGAAGCCGTCGCGATCAACGTACCACGCTTCGCGCGCGCCCTTCTCCTTGGCGAATTGCTTGGCCAGCACGTTGCCGAGCAGCGAGACCGATTTGATGTCCGGGCGGCTCCAGCGATTCTCGGGATACGAGACAACCGTGACGCCGTTCACTGCTTCGCGCTCGCCCTTCCAGCGTTCGATGGTGCGCGCCGTGACGACGACGGCGGGGAGTGTGCCCTCGGGCGGGAATGCATGATCGCGCCGCGCCACGCCGCGCGTGACCTGCAGATAGACGATGCCATTCGTTACGCGATTGCGCGCCACGGTTTCGTGCAGCACGGCGGATAGCGCCTTCGGCGTCATCGGGTTTGGAATGCGCAATTCGCCGAGCGAGCGCGCGAGGCGCTCCATGTGGCGGCGTTCATCCACGAGGCGGCCATCCCTCACCTCGCAGACTTCATAGACGCCGTCGGAGAATTGATAGCCGCGGTCTTCGATATGGACGGCGGCATCGCGGTGGGGAACATAGCGGCCGTTAACATAGGCAATGCGTGACATGAAAACGTCTAGTCCATTTCGAGCGCTTTGAGCTTGCGGTGCAGCGCCGAGCGCTCCATGCCGACAAACTCTGCCGTGCGTGAAATATTGCCGCCGAAACGGCTGATCTGGGCGCGCAGGTATTCACGTTCGAAGGCTTCGCGCGCCTCGCGCAGCGGCATGCCCATCAGATGTTCGCCACCATTGCCGCCTGGCATGCTCGGCACCATCGAGCCGACATCCTGCGGCAGCATGTCGGCGCCGACCGGCGTATCGGGATCGCCGCCGGCAAGGATCATCAACCGCTCGACGTTGTTGCGCAGCTGACGGACGTTGCCCGGCCAATCGTGCGATTGCAGCACGGCCATGGCGTCAGGCGCGATCTTGCGTTCCGGCAATCCCGTCGATTGCGAAATCTGTTCCATGAAATATTGCACGAGTTCGCCAATATCCTCGCGGCGTTCAGCGAGCGGCGGCACGCGCAGCGGCACGACCGATAGACGGTGATAAAGGTCTTCGCGGAAACGTCCGGCGGCGACTTCGGCCTCGATGTCACGGCTGGTGGAAGATGCGATGCGCACATCGACGGTGACTTTCGTGGTGCCGCCGACGCGCTGGAACGTCTGATCGACCAGTACGCGCAATATCTTGCTCTGGGTATCGCGCGGCATGTCGCAGATTTCGTCGATCATCAAGGTGCCGCCGTGGGCTTCTTCGAGCGCGCCGATCTGGCGGCCGCCGGTACCGTTGGGCGGCTCGGTGCCAAACAGTTCGACTTCCATGTGCTCCGGCGTGATCGTTGCCGCATTGACCAGCACGAACGGCCCGGACGCCCGACCCGACAGCGCATGGATCGTGCGCGCTGCCAGTTCTTTGCCCGAACCTGACGGGCCGACGATCATGATGCGGCTGTTGGTCGGCGCGATTTTCTCCAGCGCCTGGCGCAACTGGTTCATGGCCGATGACTTACCGATCAGCTTGGCGGAAGACGGTGCGTGCTGCTTGAGTTCCAGCACTTCACGCTTGAGGCGGGAGGTTTCCAGCGCACGATCCGCAACCAGCACGAGGCGGTCGGCCTTGAACGGCTTTTCGATGAAGTCGTAGGCGCCGCGCTTGATCGCTGCGACCGCGGTCTCAATGTTTCCGTGACCCGATATCATCACCACCGGCAAGGTCGGATGCTCATCCTTGATGAGATCGAGGAGCTGCAGCCCGTCGAGCTTGCTGCCCTGCAGCCAGATATCGAGAAACACCAATTGCGGCCGCCGCGAGCGGATCGACGCAATGGCGTCGTCGCTGTTGCCGGCGGTGCGCGCGCCGTGTCCTTCGTCCTGCAGAATGCCGGCGACGAGTTCGCGGATGTCTTCTTCGTCGTCGATAATCAGAATATCGGTACTGCTCATGAAACGGATTCTCGCGCTGTTTTCGCCGCGTTGGCTTGTGCCGCGCTGTTGTCTGTCGGAACGTCGCTTGAAGTGAATGTCAGGCTCACCCAGGTGCCGCGCGCGCCAGATATTTTCTCGGCAGCGTCACGCAGTTCGATACCGCCGCCGTGATCTTCCAGAATTTTGCCGACGATGGCGAGGCCAAGGCCGGTGCCCTTCTCGCGTGTCGTGACATAAGGCTCCAGCAGGCGGCTACGGTTCTCGCGCGGCAGGCCGATGCCGTTGTCGATGACGTCGATGTGAATCACGTTGCCGGTGCGCTCCGCCGACACCTTGATCTTGCCGCGGCCAAGCTCTTCGGCGGGGACTGCAGAAATCGCCTCGGTCGCATTCTTCACGATATTGGTCAGGCCCTGCGAAATCAGGCGGCGGTCGAAGTGTGCCGGCATCGGGCTTTCGCTGATCTCGACATCGAAGTCGATGTCGGCGCTGCCGACGCGCATCAGGAACACCACCTGCCGGACGGTATCGGCGACATCCTCGCCCGCGAACACGGGCTTGGGCATCCGGGCAAAGCGCGAGAACTCATCGACCATGCGGCGAATATCCTCGACCTGCCGCACGATGGTTGAGGTGCATTGCTCGAATATCGCCTTGTCCTCGGTGATAACCGAGCCGTATTTGCGGCGCAGGCGTTCCGCCGAGAGCTGGATCGGCGTCAGCGGGTTCTTGATTTCATGCGCGATGCGCCGCGCCACGTCAGCCCAGGCCGAAGTGCGTTGCGCCGTCACCAGTTCGGAGATGTCGTCGAGCGTGATGACATAACCGTGTTCCGGATCGGCCGACTGTTCGTTCGTGACCCGGACGGACGCCGTGCGTTCGCGCCCGCCGCGTGTAATGGAAATCTGGCCCTGCGAAAGACGCTGGATGCCGCTGTTGGCGGCGGCGACCATTTCAGCAAGCTCCGGCACGACTTCCTCGACCGGCTTGCCGAGCGCATCGGCTTCGCCGCAGTCGATCAGCTTTTCTGCCGAGCGGTTGAGGATGCTGATGTGGCCCTTTGAATCGACGCCGATAACGCCGGCGCTGGCGCCTGCCAGCACGGCTTCGGTGAACACGCGGCGACTGTCGATCAGGTCGCGCGCCCGCACGATGTCGTCGCGCTGGGTGCGCAACTCCTGCGTCATCTTGTTGAAGGTCGAACCGAGTTGGGAAATATCACCCTGTGAGCGGCCAACAGGAACCTGTACTGAAAGGTTGCCGGTCGTTACCACGTTCGCGGCTGTAATCAGCCGGCGGATTGGCGCAACGAGCCGATTGGCAAAATTAAATCCGATCAAGACCGCTGAAAGAAGAACGGCCAGCGCAATGGCGCTGTACATCGATGCAAAGCCAATCTGGGTCCCTAGCCTGCCCGCCTCGATTGCTGCGTATTCGTTGATGCTGCGTTCCGTCTCTTTCAAGTGCGTACTCACCATCGGATTAAGCAGCCGCGCAATCATTAGATAAGTATTGTCGTACAATCGCAATTTGACGACGGCGCCGACATAGTCTGAATTCGGCGACAGCCAGAATTTAGGCTCAGTCTCAGAGATCTCCGACAAAACAATGTTGGGCGGGAGGATAAACTGCTGCGGGCTTTTGACAGTGACGCTTTCAATGACTTTTTTATCGCTATCGATGAGGAAGGTTGCGGACAATCGCCTCCGCGCCGCGGTGTCGGTCAGCGTCCGGCGGAATTGTTCGCGGTTATTGTCGAACTGAGATTTGTCATACGCAAGGTCAACAACAGTAGCCATGATATCGCCACCCAGCGTTTGGGCGTGTTCACCCAAATAGGCCTGGGCGACGTTGAACGAGTTATGAATGACGACTTTGTTGCGCAGGGAAAAGACTTGCTCAAGCCCGCGATCGAGCGTGATGTTTGCCAGCGCCGCGACAAGGATCACGGGCATGGCCGCTATGATCGAAAACAGTCCGACGATCTGAACGTGCAGGCGCGAGCCAGCCTGGCCATGCCTGCGCGCCTGCATGATTTGCCAGACGCCCCGACCGATGATGATGAGTAGGATCAGCACGGTGACGCCATTGACGCCGATCAGTGTGTAGAAAACTGGCTGGGTCGGACGGATGCTGGTCAGTCCGGAAAGAACGAAGAACGTGACCGCAGCTGAAATCAGCGCGAACCCGACCGCGATCAGGCCGACGATGCCGGTCGTAAAGCGGCTGCTCGGAGCGCCGTCGACCAGTTCCGCATCGTCTGCGGGGATGGCGGCATTGGCGTTCTCGACTGTCGTCATGAACTTCCCTGAACCAACGGCAAATCGCGAAAACACCCGAACGGGCGTCATGGGCTGCGACCAGAGTCGCTGCACATGATGCACTTATACAACAATGTTGCAAAATTGAGACAGCCCCTTGTGTCCCCAAGACATGCGCTTGGGGACACAAGGCGGCGATATGGTTTCGGCCGGCTTAGCTGCTGGCGCGGATCACCTGGATATCGAGGTCGCGGATCTTCTTTCGCAGGGTATTGCGGTTCACGCCGAGGAGTTCAGCAGCCCGGATCTGGTTGCCGCGGGTGGCGGCAAGTGCCGCCGACAGCAACGGATATTCGATTTCCCGCAAAATCCGGTGGTAGAGGCCGGGTGGCGGCAGATCGTTCTGGAATGCCCCGAAGTAGCGGTTGAGGTGGCGCTCGACGGAGACCGACAGCCCCTCATCCGGGTTGCTGGCGCCATGTTCTTCCGCCAGCATCACTGCTGGCTGGGCGAGTTCGGTATCGATCACGCCAAGATTGATGACTTCCTGGGGGTAAAGCGCAGCCAGACGGCGGGCAAGATTCTCGAGTTCACGCACGTTGCCTGGCCAGCGGTAGTGCTTGAGCCGGTCGAGCGCAGGCTGGTCGATCTGCTTTGGCGGCAGTCCCTCCCGCTCGGCGAGCGCAAAGAAGTGACGCAACAGGTCCGGGACGTCTTCGGTGCGCTCGCGCAACGGCGGCAGCCGCAGTGGCACGACGTTGAGCCGAAAGAACAGGTCCTCGCGGAACAGGCCCTGCTGAATGAGGATGCGCAGGTCCTTGTTGGTGGCGGCAACGATGCGCACGTTGGCCTTGATCGGCGTGCGGCCGCCGACAGTGGTGTATTCGCCCTGCTGCAACACGCGCAGCAGGCGGGTCTGGGCCTCCATCGGCATGTCGCCGATTTCATCCAGGAACAGCGTGCCGCCTTCGGACTGTTCGAAGCGGCCGGAGGCGCGCGAGTTCGCGCCGGTGAAGGCGCCCTTCTCATGGCCGAACAGGTCGGATTCGATGAGGTCGCGCGGGATTGCCGCCATGTTGATGGCAACGAACGGGCCGGCGCGGCGCTTGCCGTAGTCGTGCAGCGCACGGGCCACCAGTTCCTTGCCGGTGCCCGACTCGCCGGTGATCATGACCGTGAGGTCGGTCTGCATCAGGCGCGCCAGCACGCGGTAGATTTCCTGCATCGCCGGCGAACGGCCAACCAGCGGGATCGAGTCGAATTCCTCGCCCTTGGGTGCCGGTGTCGCACGCTCCTTCGGCTCCGACATGGCACGGCCGACGATGGCGATCAGTTCCTTGAGATCGAACGGCTTGGGCAGGTATTCGTAGGCGCCGCGCTCGGACGCGCGGATCGCGGTCATGAAGGTGTTTTGCGCGCTCATCACGACGATCGGCAGATCGGGCCGCAGCTTCTTGATGCGCGGCAACAGATCAAAGGCGTTCTCGTCGGGCATCACCACGTCGGTGATGACGAGATCGCCGTCGCCCTGACTGACCCAGCGCCACAGCGTGGCGGCATTGCCGGTGGAACGGACTTCGTAGCCGGCGCGCGACAGCGCCTGGTTCAACACCGTCCGTATCGCAGCGTCGTCGTCAGCAACAAGGATACTTCCCGCGGGCATCTTAGTCCTCTTTAGGTAGCGCCACCCGGCAAGGCGTCGTCACCCGTAAACATGGGCATAAGTACGCGAAATACTGTTCGTCGTGGTTGAGATTCACATTCGATGATACCGCCATGGTCGCCAACGATCTTGGCAACCAAAGCAAGTCCAAGGCCACTACCCGATACTTTCGTGGTCACGAAAGGATCGAAAAGGTGGGGCATCAGGTCGTCCGGCACGCCCGGACCATTGTCCTTCACGCAGAACTCCAGCGGCAGCGATACGCGCGCCTTTGAGCCGGGTAACGACAGGCGCACGCCAGGGCGGAACGCGGTGGTCAGCTGGATTTCACCATCATGGGCATGTTCACCGATGGATTCCGCGGCGTTTTTCACAAGATTGAGAAACACCTGAATAAGATGATCGCGGTTGGCGTAGACCATCGGCAACGACGGGTCGTATTCCTCGACGATGCGGATGTTACGCGCGAAGCCGGACTGCGCGAGCCGTTTCACATGTTCCAGCACAGCGTGGATATTGACTGGCACACACTCGACCGGACGTTCGTCGGCGAACACTTCCATGCGGTCGACGAGCTTCACGATACGGTCGGTCTCATCGCAGATCAGCCGGGTCAGCGCGCGGTCGTCGGCGGTGGCGGACTGTTCGATCAGCTGCGCCGCGCCACGAATGCCTGACAGCGGATTCTTGATTTCATGCGCCAGCATGGACGCCAGCGCCGTCACCGAACGCGCCGCGCCGCGATGGGTCAACTGACGGTCCATCTTGTCGGCCATGGTGCGCTCCTGGAGCATCACGACAATGTGGCCGGGCTTTTCTGTCAGCGGCGCAACATGAAGATCGACGATGCGGTCGCCCGGCGTGCGCGGCGTCGAGAGATCGACCTTGTATTCATTGACCGGCGCGCTGCGCTGGCGAACCTGCTCAACGAGCGCAAGCAGCGGGCTGCCGAACGGCACAATGTCGCGCAACGCATTACGGCGCAGCATGCGGGCGGAGACTTCGAAGAAACTTTCAGCGGCAGAATTTGCTTCCGCGATCTTGCCATCGGGACTGACCACGATGACCGGATGCGGCAGTGCGTTCAGCACCGCTTCGGCGGCGCGGACGAGTGCGGACGGTGTGGATTCCATCACGCTCATGCCGCGACCTGCCATGCGAAGGATTCAAACGACTGCGCCAGTCCGCGCAGCACGACGGCAGGTTCGTTTGCGGTAAGCACCTTGCCGCGCCATTCCTTCAGGACCGCGGGCGACGCGCCCGCGGTCGCTGCGGCAACATCGAGACCCCAACTCAGGTGCTTGCGCGCATGGCGCAGGCCGGTGCCGCGTCCGTAATGGGAAAGCATGCCGTCGTAGAGTTCGCACAGCAGCGCGAGTTGACGTTCCAGCGCCGGATCAGGATGGCGCACGCCGGTCGAGAGGTAATGTCCAAGCTGACCGATGAACCACGGCCTGCCCTGCACGCCGCGTCCGACCATCACCGCGTCAGCGCCAGAAGCTGCAAGTGCGGCATCGGCATCTTCGAAGCTCCTGATATCGCCGTTGACGACGACGGGAATTGAAACCGCATCCTTCACCGCGCGCACGGCGGACCAGTTCGCATTGCCCGTATAGAACTGGCAGCGCGTGCGGCCATGCACGGTAACGAGCTTGACGCCGGCGGCTTGCGCACGGCGCGCCAGTTCGGGCGCGTTGTGGCTGTTGTCGTCCCAGCCCAGTCGCATCTTCAACGTCACGGGAACTTTTACGGCGGCAATCGTCGCCTCGATCAGGCTGACGGCGTGATCGAGATCGCGCATCAGCGCGGAACCTGACTGTCCGTTGGTGACGTTGCGGGCCGGGCAGCCCATGTTGATGTCGATGATCTGCGCGCCGGAATTCTCAGCGATATGAGCGCCTTCCGCCATCCATCGGGCTTCGCAGCCGGCGATCTGCACGACATGCGTGCCGGCGCCCTGGCGTTCCACACGCAGGACCGCCATCGGGTTGCTGCGGACCAGTGCCGCACAGGCAGTCATTTCGGATACGACGAGACCGGCACCAAGGGAGGCGACCTGACGGCGATGGGGCGCGTCGGTGATGCCCGACATGGGTGCCAAAATCGCCCGGTTTGCCAGAGCGATAGCGCCTATGGTCAGGCGCGGCTCGCCGGTATTGGAAACTATGGTGGGGTTTGGCGCCATTGCCTATAATTTAGCCCAATCAAATTCTGCATAGAGTTTAGCCATTTTGACGGCTCCTGCAAGTGCTGCACTGCAAAAAGAACGGTTATGGACAAGAACCCCGCAGATTCCCGTTTCAGCCGCCAAACTCCGGCAAAATCAGCCATTTGCGCCGCATTCCCGGCAGGCTAAAGCGGAGGCACAGGTTTTGCGGAGTGTTCCGATGAATGTGGCAGCAGTCGTGGTGGCGGCCGGACGTGGCGAGCGCGCGGGTGGCGGCGTGCCCAAGCAATATCGCACCGTCGGCGGCATTCCGGTTATCCGTCTGGTACTGCATAATCTGGTGCGTGCCGGGGCCTTCTCCACCATCCAACCTGTCGTGCATGCCGATGCCGTGCCGCTTTTCCGCGCTGCCTGCGACGGAATAGCAATGCAGCCGCCGGTCGTAGGCGGCGCGACCCGGCAAGCGTCGGTCCTCGCCGGTCTCGAAGCCCTCGTCCCTCACAAGCCCGATGTGGTGCTCGTGCACGACGCCGCGCGGCCGTTCGTGTCGCCGGCCCTGATCGCGCGCGCCATCACGGCCGGTGAGAAAGGTGCAGGCGTTCCCGCGCTCGCGATTACCGACACGGTGAAGATCGTCGATGGCGGCGTCGTCACCGCGACGCTCGACCGCAATGTATTGCGCACGATCCAGACACCACAGGCATTCAGGTTCGACCTGCTGCTCGCCGCGCACCGCAAGGCGGCGAGCGCAGGCCGCAGCGACTTTCCCGACGATGCTTCGCTTGCCGAATGGGCGGGCGCACAAGTGAACGTGTTTCAAGGCGACCCGGAGAACATCAAACTGACCACGCCCGACGATTTCATTCGCGCCGAAGCAACGGCAATGGCTGCAAAATTTTCAACTCTTGGCGATGTGCGCGTCGGCTCCGGCTATGACGTGCATGCGTTTGGCGACGGCGACCACATCATGCTTGGTGGCGTGCGCATTCCCTACACGCGCGGCGTGGTCGGTCATTCGGATGCCGATGTCGCGCTGCATGCACTGGTCGATGCCATCCTGGGTGCGCTGGCCGACGGCGATATCGGCGTGCACTTCCCGCCAAGCGATCCGCAATGGCGTGGCGCAAGCTCCGACCGCTTCCTTGCGTTTGCCGCCGAGCGCGTGCGTCAGCGCGGCGGCATGATCGGGCATCTCGATGTGACGGTCGTCTGCGAAGCGCCGCGGGTCGGCCCGTACCGCGAAGCGATCCGCGCACGCATCGCCGAAATCGCTGGCGTCTCGCTCGACCGCGTCGCCATCAAGGCGACGACCAGCGAGAAGATGGGCTTCACCGGGCGTGGCGAAGGACTGACAGCTTCCGCAACAGCCACCATTCGCCTGCCATGGCAGGATTTCAGCACATCATGACGCGCGCCATGTTCGACTATGAGACCTTCGCCACCGCGCAACGCATCATCCGCATGTGCGCAGAGCGCAAGCTGACCATCGCGACTGCCGAGTCCTGCACCGGCGGTCTCGTCGCTGGCGCGCTCACCGAAATTGCCGGGTCATCCGCCGCCGTGCTGTGCGGCTTCATCACTTACTCCAACGAAGCCAAGCAGCGCATGCTGGGTGTGCCGGCCGCAACGCTGGAAACATTTGGCGCGGTCAGCCCGGAGACGGCGCTCGCCATGGCGCAAGGCGCGCTGAAAAACTCGCCGGCGGAACTTTCCGTCGCCATCACGGGCATTGCCGGCCCGGGCGGCGGCTCGGATGCAAAACCCGTCGGGCTGGTACAGTTTGCGGCGGCGCGGCGCAACGGCCGCGAGATTGCGCGCGAGGAACGCTTTGGCGACCCCGGCCGCAGCGTAATCCGCTACCGTTCGGTGCTGACGGCGCTGGCCATGCTGGAAGCACTGGCCTCCGGCGATTAACGATCACGTGTGATTGTCTCTGGCCTGAACCGGAAGCGCCTGAAACAGTTGGCTTGCGTAAACCGGCAAGAAGAAAAATGACCACCACCACAGATCCCGAGCGCCTGTCGTCCTTGCGGGCCACAGGCTTGCTCGACAGCGCCCCCGAAGAAGCTTTTGACCGCATCACCCGGCTGGTCGGCAAGGTCATCGGTGCGCCGGTGGCGCTGGTTTCGCTTGTCGATAGCGACCGGCAATTTTTTTAAAAGCCAGCTTGGCCTGCCGAGTCCCTTTGACAAGGTCCGCGAAACACCGTTGTCGCACTCATTCTGCCAGCACGTCGTCATCACGCAGGAGACGCTCGTTGTCACCGATGCGCGCTCCGATACCCGCGTCAGTGACAACCTTGCGGTGCGTGACCTCGCCGTCGTTGCCTATCTTGGCGTGCCGCTGAAATTGCCGAACGGAAGCGTGATCGGTTCGCTGTGCGCCATCGACGGCAAGCCGCGTGACTGGTCGGCTGACGACATTGCCACATTGAGCGATCTGGCTTCGCTGGTGATGGACCAGATCGCGCTGCGCGGCGAGATTGTCCAGCGGCGCGAGGCGGAACGGCAGCAAAAGTTGCTGATCAGCGAATTGCATCACCGGGTCAAGAATACGCTCGCGGTCGTGCAGTCGATCATCTTTCTCAGCCTGAAGACGGCAGGAAGCCTCGCGCAGTTCGGCGACAGCATCCGCGCGCGCATCATGTCGCTTGCGAATACCCACACGTTGCTGATCGACCAGCAATGGGTCTCGACTTCGCTCAACGACCTGCTGACGACCGAACTTGCGCTGCACAACCAGGAAAGCCGCATCGCGCTCGACGGGCCGAATGTATCGTTGCCCTCGGATATCGCGGTGTCGCTTGGCATGTGCATCCACGAACTGATGACGAATGCCTCGAAGTACGGCGCGCTGTCCGTACCGAACGGCAATATCGAGATTTCATGGAAGATCGAGGAATTCGATACCGGGACGGAACTGGTGCTGCATTGGGTGGAGATTGGCGGTCCGCCGGTGTCAGCGCCGCAGCACAAGGGCTTTGGCTCCCTGCTGCTCGACCGGCTGATCAACCAGCAATCGTGAGGCGAAGTCGAACTCGACTACCAGCCAGCGGGCCTGCGCGCCAACCTCACCATCCGTGTCCCGACGATCAAACAGACCGCGGCATAAAGCCGATTGCCGCATGTCGGAAAGCATTTGAAAGCGCGCGGATTGCGGACAGCGGTAAATGTCGCAAGACTGTCATGTGACTGTAATATACCGCCGTTCTTCGCTGAAGCAGTTTCATCGCATTTCCGAAAGACCTCGGCCGTGATCACCAAACGCACCCTGCTGACCGCCGCGCTTGCCTCCGCCGTCCTCGCCCTCGATGGATTGCCGGCGATGGCCCAGACGGCTCCGAAGCCGGCGCGCATCGCGCTGCAGGGCTATGACCCGATTTCCTATTTCGAGAACGACGAACCGAAGAAGGGTTCGCAGGACTTCACGGTCACGGTTGACGGCACGACCTACCTGTTCACAAGCGCCGCGCATCGCGACATGTTCAACTCCGACCCCGCGCATTACGCGCCGCGCTACAACGGCTACTGCGCATTTACGGTTTCGGGCGGCGAACGCATCGAGGCCGATCCGAGGTACTGGACCATCATCGACGAGAAGCTCTACGTGTTTCGCTTTCCGCGCGACGTTAAGCTGTTTACGCGCAAGGCCACGCAGCTTATCCAGCGCGCCGACCAGCGTTGGGAAACGCTCAGGAAGCTGCCGTAGTTATCTCATTGCCTGGCGCAACATCGCGCCAAGGATATTCGAGAAGTCGTCGGTCCACGCAACGTCAACCGGCGCTTCGATTTTTCGCCAACCCTGCTTCGTGGGCCGCTCGCCGAGGTCCGCGGGATCGCGCGTCAACAGCATGACGGAAGAACTCGACGTGTACCCGGAGCCGATGAAATCCGCGACGGCCTTTTCCTTTAGGTAGGTGGTCAAGCCTGCCGCATTCGCCGCTGCCGCAAGGGTTGGCGCAAGATCGAGATGGCGGTTTGAAATGTGCGCGACGATCTGGCCGCCCGGCGCGAGCTTCGCCAGATAGATTTGCAAAGCCTCGCGCGTCAGCAAGTGCACCGGAATGGAATCCGACGAGAATGCATCAAGCACGATCAGGTCGTAGGGCGTTACAGCCCGCGTGATGGTCAGCCGCGCATCGCCGATCACAACCGGCGCCTTGGGCGCACATTCCGACATAAAACGGAACAGGCTGGCGTCCTGCGCGATCCGCACGACTTCGGGATCAATTTCGTAGAACGTCCAGCGTTCGTTGTCCTTGCGATGGCATGCAAGACTGCCGGCGCCGAGCCCAACGATAGCGACATTGTTGATGCCGTGCGCCTCGCGGGCCATGGCAATGCCTTCCGCGATCGGCCCGCCGAAATAATAATAGGCCGTAGGCTCAGGTCGTCCGGTGATGGCAATGCCATTCTTGTCGCGCAATTTCGTTGCGCCATGGATCGTGGTGCCGTGGAACAGCAGACGGTAGCCGCCGTCCACGGTGTCGATCACCTGATACACGCCAAAGAAGCTGCGCGCGATCTCGATACGATTGAGGCCGGGCGTCCATGCGCCGGTCAGCACAAATGCCAGCACCGTCAGCGCCGCCGCGACAGCGGGCTTTGAACGCCACACAAAGATGGCGATGACGATGGCAACTGCCGCGAGCTTGAAGACGAGCGCCGCGGATTCCGCAAGGCGAATGTCGAGGACAAAGCGCGCAAACAGGACTGCGGCGATGGCGGCAAGTGCGGGCCATGCCTGCCGCAACGCCGCCCCTGCTCCGGCAGCATAAAGTCCGGGCGCAACGAGCAATGCTGCGACGATCAGCACCGGATACTCGTAGGTGTTGTTAAAGATGTACGGCGCGAGCAGGCCCGCGAATGCGCCGCCGATGACGCCGCCAAGCGAGGAGAAGAAGTAAAACTCCGTCAGCCGCGCCGGCGCTGGCCTGCGGCGATAGAGTTCGCCGTGACAGATCAGCGTCAGCAGCACGAACAGCAGCAGGTTGAACGACATCGCCACCAGCCAGTGCGGCTTGAGGATGCCGAGCATGGTGACGGCAACCGGCGCGGCGGCGAGCGGCGCAAGGCGCAGCAGCAGCGCGTGATCGAACATCGGCCGGTCGCGGAACACGACGACGAAGGTCAACAGGAACAGCGCGAGCGGGATGACCCACATGAACGGCGCGGCAGCGATGTCGGTCGAGATGAACGCTGTCACCGCGATGACGAGGCCGGACGGGATTCCCGACAGCACGATCCACAACAAGCGGTCGCTGAACGCGGGTGTTTCGGAGGTGGCAACAGCTTCGCTGCATTTGGGCGCGGCTTCGCGCGCCACCACCAAACCGGCGAAGGCGATGAACATGGCAAGCGCGGCAAAGCCGAACGACCACAGCATGGCCTGACCGCGCAGCGGCAGCAGCGGCTCGATCACGAACGGATAAGCCATCAGCGCCACGAACGAGCCGATGTTCGAGGCGGCATAAAGCACGTAGGGATTACCTGCCTGCGGATGGCCGCTGGCGACGAACCAGCGCTGCAGCATCGGCGCGCTCACCGACAATGCCATGAACGGCAACCCGATGGAAATGGCGAACAGCCCGAACAGCCACGGACCAAGGCCCGATGAAGGCGGCGCGTCGTAGCCTGTAGCGATACCGATGGGGAGCGTGATGGCCGCGCACGCCAGCACGGCGAAATGCACGAGGGCCGCGTGCGGCGGGGACAACACCCGGTTGAGAATATGTGCGTAGCCATAACCGGCCAGCAGCGCGGTCTGGAAGAACACCATGGCGACCCACCACACCGACGGCGAACCGCCAAGCCGCGGCAGCACCATGCGGGCGAGCATCGGTTGCAGCAGGAACAGCAGCAGCGCGGAGCCAAACAAAGTGACGGCATATAGCGCCGGCGCAAGCCGTAGCGTCGACGACATCGGACTGTTCAACGCGGAAGGGTCGATGGCAGTCATGGCCGGCCCGGAATGTCAGGTTTTGGGCAGCCTAGGGGGACAGTATTAAGCCGCGGTTACGGGGCAAAACCTCAAGCCGTGCGGCCATAAACCTTGTCGGCGCGGGTCTCTCGAAGGCCGCCGGAATGCGGTCTCGAACACTACGTTCATCAGCATGGCAAGGGTACGGCTCCCGGATAGCTGCGCCATGACTGGTTAGAAAAAACCGCCCGATGGGCCTTGCCGAAATACAACCTGAACGTGTTATTGTGGTATATTACCTAAAGCACTCAAGAGGTTCATTCGGGGGAGTAATCGATGAATTCGATCCGCTTGACCGCGTTTATTTCGCTGATCTTCTTTTTCAGTGTGCCATCCGCAAATGCGTTCGTGATGTCAAACGGCGATCACGTTAACTGCACGGTGCAAACGGCGAACGGCCCCTACGTTGTGCCCGAACAAAGTGGTTTCGCGAACGGCTTTGCGGGATATACGCAGTTTGGTCCAAACGGACTCCCCTACATCACGTTTGATCCGAGCAAGGTGCTGCCGATAGCTCAACAGTTACCAATCGCCGTTGAATATCTGTTTTATCATGAATGCGCGCATGCACGGTTTGGAACCAGATTCACTTCGCAGCCGCAAAGTGAGCTTGGCGCAAACTGCGAAGGCCTTCGAAAAATGCGCAGCGACGGAAAGATTTCTCCGCCTCAGGAAGCTGCCGTGGGACAATTTCACGCGAGCCAGAACGTGTACGCAAATCTATTCGGAAGCGGCGCGGTTTTCTGGAACATGACCCTGGCCTGCGCCAACCGGCCACCGGCGTTTGCCGAGTCTGTGTATGGAGGTTCACCCGGCCCCGGTCCTGGCGCGGCCGCACCTTTCTGCTGCACTTTTCAGGGCACGAGAGTCGGTCCGTTTCCTCCGCCGCATCTCCCAGCCGGAACTCCTTGCCAGGCCGTCGTGATGGGCATGATGGTGCCAGGTCAGACCTGCCCGTAACGAACCTTCGGCGGCTTTGCAGTTCCTAGCACCGCCGCACGTTGAGATATTGTGACTGTGGAGGACTTCAGGCCGTGCGGCCATAAACCTTGTCGGCCCGCGCCTCGAAGGCCGCCGAAAAGCGCCGGAACGCGGTCTCGAACATCGCGCCCATCAGCATACCAAGCGTGCGGCTCTTGAACTCGTAGTCGATGGCGAACTCGACCTCGCAGGACTTCTCGCCTGTGGGCTTGAAGGTCCAGCGGTTTTCCATTTTGCTGAACGGGCCGTCGAGGTAGGTGACGAGGATTTTCAGGTCCGGCCTGTCGAGCGTGACGCGGCTGGTGAAGGTCTCGCGCACGAACTTGTAGGCGACCGTCATGTCGGCGATCAGGACTTCGGTGCCGCCCTCGCCCGCCGTGCGCTTGCGCACTTTCAGCGCCGAACACAGCGGCACGAATTGCGGATACTGATCGACATCGGCGACGAGATCGAACATGTCGCTGGCCGAATGGCGGACGGACCGTTTGGTGGTGAAGCTGGGCACGGCTATCTCACCGTCATTGCGAGGAGCACAGCGACGAAGCAATCCCGGTCAGGGGTGCGCACCTGACCGGGATTGCTTCGCTTCGCTCGCAATGACAACAAGATCACTTGCCCTGCGCCGCGCCGCGCGCGGCCTTCATGCGCGCAAAATCCTCGCCGGCGTGATGCGACGAGCGCGTCAGCGGCGACGACGACACCATCAGGAATCCCTTGGCATAGGCGACCGTCTCGTAGGCCTTGAACTCTTCCGGGGTGATGAAGCTCTTGACCTCGTGGTGCTTGCGGGTCGGTTGCAGGTATTGCCCGATGGTGAGGAAATCGACGTTGGCCGAGCGCAGGTCGTCCATCACCTGCAGCACTTCGTTCCGGGTTTCACCGAGACCCGCCATGATGCCGGACTTGGTGAACATCGCCGGGTCGATTTCCTTGACCTGCTGCAGCAGCCGGATGGAATGGAAATAGCGCGCGCCGGGCCGCACGGTCAGGTACAGCGACGGCACGGTTTCGAGGTTGTGGTTGAACACATCCGGCCTGGCACGCACCAAGGTTTCGAGCGCGTTTGCATTTTCCTTGCGCAGGAAATCCGGCGTCAAAACTTCAATCGTCGTCGCCGGGCACTTGTCGCGGATTGCCAGAATGACCTCGGCGAAGTGCCGCGCGCCGCCGTCGTCGAGGTCGTCGCGGTCAACCGAGGTGACGACGATATGCGCGAGGCCGAGCTTGGCGGTGGCTTCGGCGACATGGTGCGGTTCGTTGGGATCGAGTGCTTCGGGGCGGCCGGTTTTCACATTGCAGAACGCGCAGGCGCGCGTGCAGGTGTCGCCCATGATGAGGAAGGTGGCATGCTTCTTCTCCCAGCACTCGCCGATGTTGGGGCAGCCGGCCTCTTCGCAGACGGTCTTGAGGCCGTTGACGCGCATGATCTCGCGCGTGGCGTTGTAGCCGGCGGATACCGGCGCCTTGACGCGAATCCAGTCCGGCTTCTTGGCAAGCGGCGTGTCCGGGCGATGCGCCTTTTCCGGGTGGCGCGGGCGCGGGTTATTTACGAGGTCGAGCACGACGGCCATGGATAATCCTCTGGTGCCTATCTACGCACCGGAAATGCCTGCCGCAAGGCGGTCCTACATATTCAAGACGCGCCCGTAGGCGTCGAGCACGGCTTCCTTCATCATTTCCGACAGGGTCGGATGCGGGAAGATCGTGTGCATCAGCTCTTCCTCGGTGGTTTCGAGGTTCATGCCGACGATATAGCCCTGGATCAGTTCGGTGACTTCCGCGCCAACCATGTGCGCGCCCAGCATCTGGCCGGTCTTCTTGTCGAAGATCACCTTCACCAGACCCTGATCCTCACCGAGCGCAATCGCCTTGCCGTTGCCCATGAACGGGAAGCGGCCGACGCGAATGTCGTATTTCATTTCCTTCGCCTTGGCTTCGGTCAACCCGACCGAGGCGATCTGCGGCGTGCAATAGGTGCAGCCCGGGATCATGCGCTTGTCCATGGCGTGCGGCTTGAGGCCCTTGATCGCCTCGATGCAGATGACGCCTTCATGCTCCGCCTTGTGCGCCAGCATCGGCGCGCCGGCGACATCGCCGATGGCGTAGATGCCCGGCACGTTGGTCTTGCACATGCCGTCGATGGCGATGGTGCCGCGGTCCATCTTGACGCCGAGCTTTTCGAGGCCGAGTCCTTCGACATTGCCGACGACGCCGACGGCGGAAATCACGCGATCGACTTCAAGCTTCTGGGTGCCGCCCTTGCCGTCGTCGATATGGCAAATGACGCTGTCGGTCTTCTTTTCGAGCTTGGTCACTTTCGCGCCGGTCATGATCTTCATGCCCTGCTTCTCGAACGCCTTGCGCGCGAAGGTCTGGATTTCGGCGTCCTCCACGGGGAGAATCTGCGGCAGCACTTCGACGACCGTCACATCGACGCCCATGGTGCGATAGAACGAGGCAAACTCGATGCCGATGGCGCCGGAGCCGACGACCAGCAGCGACTTCGGCATCTTGTCCGGGTTCATCGCTTCGAAATAGGTCCACACCAGTTTGCCGTCACCCTCAAGGCCCGGCAGCGCCCGCGGCCGCGCGCCGGTCGCGACGATGATGTGCTTGGCGGTGTAGGTGTCCGCACCGAGCGAACCCTTGAGCGGTTCAACCTTCGATGCCTTCACCGTCACCTTGCCGGGCGCGTCGATCACCGCCTCGCCCCAGATGATCTGGACCTTGTTCTTCTTCATCAGGAAGGCGACGCCGTCCGACAGCCGCTTGGCGACGCCGCGCGAGCGCGCGACGACAGCCTTGGGATCGAACGACACCTTCTCCGCCGACAGGCCGTAGTCCTTGGCGTGCTGCATCAGGTGAAACACGTCGGCCGAGCGCAGCAGCGCCTTGGTCGGAATGCAGCCCCAGTTGAGGCAGATGCCGCCGAGATACTGCTTTTCGACGATGGCGACCTTGAAACCGAGCTGCGCCGCGCGGATCGCGGTGACGTAGCCGCCGGGGCCGGAGCCGATGATGATAACGTCGAAGGATTCAGCCACGGAAATCTCCAATTTTCGTGCGACGCTTACAGCGCGCGCACTACAGCCGCCAGATTACATGCGCATCTTCTGCGACAGGCTCACGCAATCGTTGTTCATGTCGGCAAACAGCTTGTCGGCCGGCGTGAATACGCGGTCGATGTCGGTCAGCGGCGTGGTGCGCGCAATGTCCATGATGCCGTTGAGCGTCTTGGTCAGTTCGGTGTAGCGCACGCGCGTCGAGACGTCCTGGAAGTTGGCCAGATACGTGCCAAGCCCGCCGAACCTGGCGATGGCGGCCTGCGCCTCCAGCCGGTTGCTTTCGTTGATGCGCGATGCGCCCGCGACATTGCCGCGATCCGCGGCCGGCATCATCGCGCCGACCTTCTGCTTGATCTCGAAGTAGGTACCGATGGCATCGCGGCAGGTGCGGATGAATTCGCCGCGCGCGACGTTCTTTTCCATCAGCTCGATGGAGCGGTGAAACAGATAGCCCTGATAGAGCGACAGGCAGAGCGACAACAGCGCCACCATGACGGTGAAGTAGGTCAGGAGGCCGGAGCCGGATTTTTCCTTCACAACGACGGTAGCAGCAGGCGTCGCGGCTTCCGCCACGGCAGGCACTGCCTGAACTTGCGGCGCATACTGCGGCTGGGCAGCAGACGCGACCGCGGCCTGCCCGATGCCCGCGGCAAACTGCGCGGCGTAGGCATCAGCGGCGGCCTGCTCATGCGTATAGGGCTGGGCGTAGGGATTTGGCTCCTGCGGCTGGGCGTAGTGTTCGGGCGCATAATGCTCGACCGGCGCGTAGGCCTGCTGCTCGTAGGGCTGTGCGGGCTGCGCTTCGGCATATTGCGGCGGCGCATAAGGATCAGGAACGTAAGGCTGCGCGGGCGCTTCACGATGCGCGTTGGCATCGATACGGCCGGCGATCACATCGTCGGCAATCCGGTTCAACGCTTCCTGTGCGGCAGCCTGCGCGCGGCGTTCGTCAGTGGCGGTCATCGAAGGTCTCCCCGATCTGTCGGCAGCAATTCCCCAGGAATCCGCAAGTTAATCCGCAAATTTTTGCCCGGCACTACATCACCATGCCGACGGGATTCTCGATGAATGTCTTGAAGGCACCCAGAAATTCCGCGCCGAGCGCGCCATCGACCGCGCGATGATCGCACGACAGCGTGACGGTCATCATGGTCGCGATCTCGATCTTGCCGTCCTTCACGATCGGCCGCTGTTCGCCGACGCCGACGGCGAGGATCGTCGCCTGCGGCGGGTTGATGACGGCGGAGAATTCGTGAATGCCGAACATGCCGAGGTTCGACACCGCCGTGGTGCCACCTTCGTATTCGCTCGGCTTGAGCTTCTTGTTGCGCGCACGGCCGGCAAGATCGCGCATCTCGTTGGAAATGTCGGTGATCTTCTTGCCCTGCGCGCTGCGGATCACCGGGGTGATGAGGCCGCCGGGGATCGACACCGCGACGCCGACGTCGGCCTCGTGATGCTGCAACATGCCGCCTTCGGTCCAGGTGACGTTGGCAGCGGGAATCTTCATCAGCGACATCGCCAGCGCCTTGATGACGAAGTCGTTGACCGAAACCTTCCAGGCCGGTTTGCCGTCGTCGCCCTTGGGCGCGACCATGTTGATGTCTTCGCGTGCGGCCATCAGGCGGTCGATGTTGCAGGATACTGTGAGGTAAAAATGCGGGATCGTCGCCTTGGCCTCGACCAGACGGCGCGCGATGGTCTTGCGCATCGAGTCATGCGGGACGATCTCGTAGGTACCGTCCTTGTAGAGCGCGCGGATCTTGTCGTCCGCCATCGGAGCGATGCCCGCGGAGGCCGATGCCGGCGCGCGCAGACCGCCGCCGGCCTTCGCCTGCGCGACGTCATGGGCAACGACGCGGCCATGCGGACCTGAGCCGTTGATGCGCGAAATATCGATACCGGATTCCCTGGCAAGACGTTTCGCCAGCGGTGACGCAAACACGCGCGCACCTGTTGCCGCATGACCGTTTGCCGCAGCGGCAGGCGCAGGCGCGCGGGCTAGTGTTAGTGCTGCCGGCGGGGGCGCTGGTTGCGCGGCTGGTACAGAAGCGGAAGCAACTGCACCAGCCGTTTTCGTTTGTGCCGGCTTTGCAGCGCCCGCGCTCGAAGCAGCAGCCTTCACATCCTCGCCGTCGCTGGCGATGACCGCGATCAACTGATTGACCGGCACATCGGCGGAGCCTTCCGGGACAACGATTTTCGCAAGCGTGCCCTCGTCCACGGCCTCGTATTCCATCGTCGCCTTGTCAGTTTCGATTTCAGCCAGCACGTCGCCGGGCTTGACCTTGTCGCCCTCTTTCTTGAGCCACTTGGCAAGGTTGCCCTTTTCCATCGTGGGCGACAGCGCCGGCATGAGAATGTTGATCGGCATGGTGGCTCTCAGGGGTTTTCGTATGACGCGTTTGGTGTTCTGAAATTTCGGGCTTCAGCGCTTGTTGCGCTTTGCAGTCTTTTTTGCAGCAGCTTTTTTCACGGACTTTTTGGCAGCTTTTTTCGCCGCAGGTTTCCTGCTCGCCTTCGCAGTTTTCCGCTTCGCGGGCTTGTCCTTGACGACCGGAACGCCGAGATCAATCACGAAGGCTTGTCCGATCTGGACCAGTATTTCCTGTTCCGTGAGCGACTTGTCTTCAGCGGCAAACAGCTGCGCGATCCGCCGCGCCACATCCGCCAGCACATCGCCCCAGGGAGCCGGTTGGTCGAACGCCCGCATCGCGGTAACGTAAAGCCGCTGATCGATCAGTCCTGCACGCAGGATTTCGACGCCGCCATTGTTCAGCGCATCTTCCGGCAGCGCCAGCGCGTAGTACGTGTTTTTGCTTTCATCGGACATCACAAATTACCGATAACAGACGGCCTTCACCGCCGCGACGACATCAGCCACCGACGGCAGCGTGAGCTTTTCGAGGTTAGCAGCGTATGGCATCGGCACATCCTTCTGCGACACGCGGCCGACCGGAGCATCGAGATAATCGAAAGCATGTTCCATGATGCGCGCGGCGACTTCCGCCGCGACACCCGACTGCTGCCAGCCCTCTTCGACGACCACGCAGCGGCCGGTCTTCATCACGGAATTGACGACGGTTTCGGTATCCATCGGACGCAAGGTGCGCAGATCGATCACTTCGGCCGAAATACCTTCCTTGGCGAGTTCGTCGGCAGCCTTGAGCGCATAGGACATGCCCATGGACCACGAGACGAGCGTGACAGTGTCGCCTGCCCGCGCGATCTTCGCCTTGCCGATCGGCACGGTGTAGTCGTCGAGCTTCGGCACTGGAAACGACTGGCCGTAGAGGATTTCGTTTTCGAGGAAGATCACCGGGTTCGGATAGCGGATCGCCGACTTGAGCAATCCCTTGGCGTCGGCGGCGCTGTAAGGCGAGATCACCGTCAGGCCCGGAATATTCGAGAACCACGAAGAATAATCCTGGCTGTGCTGGGCGGCGACGCGCGCAGCAGCGCCGTTCGGACCACGGAACACAATCGAGCAGCCCATCTGGCCGCCGGACATATAGAGCGTCTTGGCGGCGGAGTTGATGATCTGGTCCATCGCCTGCATGGCGAAGTTGAAGGTCATGAATTCGACGATGGGCTTGAGACCCGCGAGCGCGGCGCCGACGCCCAGACCGGCAAAGCCATGCTCGGTGATCGGCGTGTCGATGACGCGTTGCGCGCCGAACTCCTGCAGAAGGCCCTGCGTAACCTTGTAGGCGCCCTGATACTCGGCAACTTCTTCGCCCATGACGAAGATGTCCTTGTCGGAGCGCATTTCCTCAGCCATGGCGTCGCGCAGGGCTTCGCGCACGGTCATAATCACCATCTCGGTGCCTTCCGGCACATCGGTTTCAGCGGCGACGTGTATCACCGGCGCAGCCGTCGCGGCGGCAGGCGCATCATGCGACACGGCAGGCGCTTCGGCCTTCGCAGCCGCCAGTGCGCTGGCCTTGATGTCGGAGGAGCTTTCGCCGTCCGACAGGATCACGGCGATGGGTGTGTTGACCGCAACGTCCGCGGTGCCTTCCTGCACGAGGATCTTGCCGAGCGTACCGTCATCGGTCGCTTCGAACTCCATCGTCGCCTTGTCGGTTTCGATTTCCGCGAGGATATCGCCCGACTTCACCTTGTCGCCCTCGTGCTTGAGCCACTTGGCAAGGTTGCCCTTTTCCATCGTGGGCGACAGCGCGGGCATCAGAATTTGAATTGGCATCGTTTCACTCGTGACTGATGGCTGCTCAGCGTACCACGTCGGTCCACAGCTCCGACGGATCGGGCTCGGGATCGTTGGTTGCGAATTCGGCGGCATCGTTGACGACGGCGCGGACCTGCGCGTCGATCTTCTTGAGGTCGTCCTCGGTGGCGCGCTTGGTCTCGATCAGGCGCAGGCGCACCTGCTCGATCGGGTCCTGCTCGCCGCGTACTTTTTCGACTTCCTCGCGGGTCCGGTACTTGGCCGGGTCCGACATCGAGTGGCCGCGGTAGCGGTAGGTCATCATTTCAAGGATGAACGGGCCATTGCCCTCGCGGCACCATTTCACGGCGCGTTCGCCGGCATCCTTCACCGCGCGGACATCCATGCCATCGACTTTCTCGCCGGGAATGTTGAACGAGATGCCACGCTTGGAGAAATCGGTCTGCGCCGACGAACGCGTCACCGACGTGCCCATGGCGTAGCGGTTGTTCTCGATGATGTAGATCACCGGCAGCTTCCACAGCTCCGCCATGTTGAAGCTCTCGTAGACCTGGCCCTGATTGGCAGCACCGTCGCCGAAATAGGCGAGCGAGACGCGATCATTGCCGCGATAGCGATTGGCGAGCGCGAGGCCGGTGCCGAGCGACACCTGCGCGCCGACGATACCGTGGCCGCCGTAAAAACCTTTCTCGACGCTGAACATGTGCATCGAGCCGCCCTTGCCCTTGGAATATCCGCCGCGGCGGCCGGTGAGTTCGGCCATCACGCCCTTGGGATCCATGTCGCAGGCGATCATGTGGCCATGGTCGCGGTAGCCGGTGATGACCTGATCGCCATCCTCAAGCGCCATCTGCATGCCGACGACGACGGCTTCCTGACCGATGTAGAGATGGCAGAAACCGCCGATGAGGCCCATGCCGTACATCTGGCCGGCTTTTTCCTCGAACCGCCGAATCAGCAGCATCTGCTTGTAGGCGGCGAGTTCTTGTTCCCTGGAGAGTGCCGGGAGCAGGCCGGCTGTCACGCCATTCGATTTGGCGGAACCCGAATTTGCGGCTGCCGGTTTGGCAGCGGCTGGTTTTGACGGGGGTTTGGCTGCGGATTTGGATACAGGTTTGGTGGCGCTGGATTTTTGCGGCGCGCTGCCGCGTGCGGCGGATGCCGCCGGTTTCTTCTTGGCCACAGCCATGGGTTCCTCGAGAGCGACTAACGGCTAAACTGCTTGTCCATAACCTAATCTGGCCCGGCACGGAAGCAAGGCGCAGAGCCCTCATCAACAGGTACAGCGATGCAAAAGCAAGCAGGATCAGCAATCTAGATGGGATGGCGGGTATCCCTGCGGCAACGCCGTCAGGGCTTGCGCTCGATCATGATAAGATCGCGCGCATCGACCCACTCAAGGAGGCTTCGTGCCCGTTCGTCGAGCATGTCGGGATCGATGCCATTGGCGTTGAGCAATGCAACCCGGCGTTGCCAGCGGGTCCGCTCGGCCCGCGCCGCATCGCGCTCGGCGATCAGGCTGGCAATCTGGGCGTCGATTTCGTGGCGCGCCTTGAGGCCGTGGTTGCCGGTATAGGCGTTGATGCCGAAATAGCCGATCAGCAGCGCCGCCATCGTGTAGAGGGCGAGAGCTGACAGGAACGACCGCAGGCGCGGGCGCGTGACCATTCGGCGTGTGACCATGCCGTAAAGTGACGGACGGCTGTAAACGCGGCGTTAACGCTGTGCGTGCCGCGAGCCGATTAAGCGGCCCTGCCCCAGAACGCGTTACGGCGCCAGGCAATCGCGGCTTCCTGATCGCGGGCGTGACGCACGCTCGACGCGCTCATGGTGCGATACTCGACGTGATTGTGATGTTCCGGCGCCGACTTCTTCAGGAGGCGCGACCACAGGTTCGGCTCGAAGTGCGACGTCAGTGCAGACGCGACGTTTGCGGAATGACCGAAGCCCAGCAGCTCGCCGGTGTGGCGGTGGCGCAGTTCATAGAGACCCGGACCGACCGGCGCATTCAGGAACTCGCCAAGGTGGCGGGCGGGAAAACTTTTCCATTCAGACCAACGATCAACCATTGAAACACCTTCGAAGAAACGGGGGATTTTCAGCCCAGCCCTGCACCACACTCGCGCCGCCAACGGCGAAAGTGTGGCATTCGTTCCCTCGGAAATCTGAATCAGACGCGCGTTTTCGGAACGCCGCAAAATAGCGGTTCTCAAGCACCGCTTTTGTATTTTGCTACCGTCTAGCGGCCAACCCGCAGGGCCATTTTACCGGCGTACCTTGCCTGCGCGCCGAGTTGTTCCTCGATGCGCAGAAGCTGGTTGTATTTCGCCGTGCGGTCAGACCGCGCCAGCGAGCCGGTTTTGATCTGGCCACAGTTGGTCGCCACCGCAAGGTCGGCAATGATGGAATCTTCCGTCTCGCCGGAGCGATGCGACATCACGGCGGTATAGCCCGCCTTGTGTGCCATCTCGACCGCCGCGAGCGTTTCGGTCAACGACCCGATCTGGTTGACCTTCACCAGAATGGAGTTGCCCAGGCCGCGCTTGATACCGTCCGACAGGCGGGTGACGTTGGTCACGAACAGGTCGTCGCCGACCAGCTGGCACTTTTTTCCGGCGGCGTCGGTCAGCGCCTTCCAGCCGTCGAAATCGTCTTCCGCCATGCCATCCTCGATGGAAACGATGGGATAGCGCACGACGAGATCGGCGAGATACTTCGCCTGCTCATCCCTGGAGCGCTTTTTTCCTTCACCTTCATAGTCATAGACGCCGTTTTTGAAGAATTCAGTTGCGGCGCAGTCGAGCGCCAACACCATATCTTCACCTGGTTTATAACCAGCCTTCTCTATGGCCTTCATAACAAAGCCCAAAGCTGCATCGGCAGACGCGAGATTCGGGGCAAAGCCACCTTCGTCGCCGACATTGGTGTTGTGACCGGCGTCCTTGAGGGCTGCCTTGAGGGTCTGGAACACCTCGACACCCATGCGCAGGCCTTCCGCAAAGCTCGCCGCACCAACCGGCATCACCATGAATTCCTGGAAGTCGATGGGATTATCCGCGTGTGCGCCGCCATTGATGATGTTCATCATCGGCACCGGGAGAAGCCGCGCCGCCGTCCCGCCGACGTAGCGGTAGAGTGGCAGGTTGTTGGCTTCCGCCGCGGCCTTTGCCACCGCAAGCGAGACGCCGAGGATGGCATTGGCGCCGAGCCGGCCCTTGTTGGGCGTGCCGTCGAGCGCAATCATCGTCTCATCGATCTTGGCCTGCGCCTCGGCGTCCATGCCGCCGATGGCGTCGAAAATCTCGTTGTTGACGGCCGCAACGGCCTTCAGCACGCCCTTGCCGAGGTAGCGCTTCTTGTCGCCATCGCGCAGCTCAACCGCCTCGTGGGCGCCGGTGGAGGCGCCCGAGGGGACGGCGGCGCGGCCCAGCGTACCGTCTTCCAGCACCACATCGACCTCGACGGTCGGGTTGCCGCGGCTGTCGAGAATTTCCCGGCCGATGATATCGACGATGGCAGTCATGAAAGGTCTCCCCGGAACGATCTGACCGGGCTTCTAGAGCATTTCAGGCTCAAGTGGAAACCCGTCAGCGGAGTGGAATACCAGCCAACCCGGGCCGGGCTCCGGCGGCTATTGCACCCTAGGCGCGCGGTGGCCGCCGCCGCTCGCTGAACCACGCCCGGTATTTGGACATCTTGGCACGCTGCGCCCCCGGCGCATGGCGCTTGCAGGTCGCGGCCTCATCGCTCTTTTCCGGCGCGCCCCAGCGCAGCTCCACGCAGTCGTTCACGTTGTAGGCCATCTCAAGCAAGCTCACCCGGTCCACCACATCCTTGACCGCGAGCGTCCATGGCGAGCCGTCGCTGCGCGTATAGGAGAACTTGCGCGACGAGAGTTCTGACGCCAGCACGTTCTGCAATTCGGCCTTCACGTCCGCGACGCTCCTCCCCTTCGGCATGGCATACCGCTCCGGCCGCCGCGCCACGCGATCCGGAAATCCGCGCACCACGTCAATCGCGATCAGCAGGCGCAGGTCGCGCGACGGCGTCGCGAAGTCTTCCCACGCGCCGGTCGTCTCGAAGATCGCAGGGCCATCCGGCATGGTCGCCTCGCCGCGCCCGCTGTTCTGGAATTTCCGGCCGTTCTCGACCGACGTCACACGCGCCTTGACCTGCTCGTCGAGCGCCGTGATGACCTCCTTCATGGCGCGCATCGGATCGAGCGGTTCCGGCGACATCACATCGTCCATCCGGTCGTAGAAAGCCTCGACGGCGAGTTTCGACGGCTCCAGCGCGTAATTCCCGTAGTAGTCGTTTTTCGCGATTTCATCGTTGGTCAGACGCCGCAACGCGCCGCTCTTGTCGCGCATGATCGGTCTGAAACGTTTGAACCCGGGGCTTCCAAGCGTGGAATCCTGCGCGTACAGGAAGTTGCCGCGCCAGAAGCGCTTGATCGCGACCGTCCCGTCGGGCTGGGCATCGGCCGCAAAGAACACGCCTGCCGCGCCGTCCGTCTGCGCCACGCGCCTTGTGAGCATCAGGATGTGACCGAACGGATCGGCGTAGATCGTGCCCGGACGCAGGGCTTCCTGCGTCAGGGCCACGGGGTAATAATCGGTGTTGTCGTCGTTCGCGAGCGTGCGCGACGACCCCGAGTGAACCGTGTCGCCAATCACCGCAATGTATTTTGCGAACGAGGCAGCGAGTCCCGATGGCCGCGATGCTGTTGCGTTTGGCGCCGGCGTCTGC
Organism: Hyphomicrobiaceae bacterium; assembly: GCA_947472885.1. Taxonomy (GTDB): domain Bacteria; phylum Pseudomonadota; class Alphaproteobacteria; order Rhizobiales; family Xanthobacteraceae; genus CANJBX01. Next base: position 42,677 of record CANJBX010000011.1, on the reverse strand, counting down.
CCCGTCGCAGATGAACGCGGCGCCTCGAGGTTTTGCACGTTGAACCATTGATGGCATCGCGGCGCGCCGCCACCGCTGCCGCGTGAGCAATTCGAATAGCCAAATGGCAGGCCCAGCTTGAAGGCGAAATAGGCGCGCAGGAAATACGGCATGTCGGCGCAATCCGGCTTCATGACGAGGCCGGTCTCGTCCTCGCCGAGGCCCAGATGATTAAACAGCACGTTGCGCGACTGATTGCGCAGCACTTCGTGCAAAGCGCCCCACGAAGGCGGCGCATCGAGCGGGGCGTCGAAGAGCTTTTCGATCCATGCGGAATAGAGATTCTCGGTCGAGCGATTCCACGCATTGTTGACGGGCCAGACGCTGCCCGGCGTCGCACTTGGCCGCGGCGGTTGTTCCGCACGCACCGCGATGTCGCGGATGATGGTGTTGCATGCCGCAGGCGCATTATCGCGCACGAGCTGCGCGCGCCACGTTCCGGCGGCAGGCGACGCGACCTCGGCGTACCAGAAATACGGCGGCCCGCCGTGGCGCTGCCGCGACCTGGCGGCGACGCTGCCATCGGGTGCGATGAGCGAAAGCTCGCCCTCAAGCGGCTTCTCTCCGGCGAATACGACGCGCAGCGGCGCGCCCTTCCACGGCGCGGCCGGCGACGGCAGGACCGCGAGTTCGGCGGCGTCCTCGCAGGTATTCGCGGCAGTTTGGGCGCGTGCGGTTGCGACGGAAAGGGAGAAACCGAGGAGCGTACCGGCAATCAGCCGTAAAGCTGTGGTGACAGCAGGACTATGGCGTGGTGGAAACAATTGAACCCCCTTGCCTTCCGTGGTCGCAGCGCGTGCATCTGCATCAAGATTCACGCATGATATCATATCGCTCCGCGCAACAAGGCAGATCGGCTTAGCCGATAGTCACAAAAGCGTGGACGGCGGTAAAGGCTTGCACGGGAAAGCCCGATGTGGCCAATGCCGTAGCGGTTTTTCCTCAAATCCAAGGTTATGTCCGTGAGCCCTCGCCCGACGACCAAAGGTAGCAAGCTGCAACTGGGCAGGCCGGTCGGGCTGCCGTCCTCGCCCGACAAGGCGGTACTCGACCGCGTGCCGAACCCGCACCCGGACACAAACTACGTCGCCCGCTTCACGATGCCGGAATTCACCTCGATCTGCCCGGTCACGGGCCAGCCGGACTTCGCGATCATCGTGATCGACTACGTGCCGAACAGGTTTCTGGTCGAGTCCAAGACGCTCAAGCTCTACCTCAACAGCTTCCGCAACGTCGGCTCGTTCCACGAGGACTGCACGGTGTCGATTGGCAAGCGGCTGGTGAAATTGCTAGGGCCCCGCTGGCTGCGCATCGGCGGGTATTTCTATCCCCGCGGCGGCATGCCCATCGACGTGTTCTGGCAGGCCGGAAAACTGCCGGCTAACGTCTGGGCGCCCGACCAGGGCGTCGAGCGCTACCGCGGCCGCTGACGCAGGAAGGTTGCGGCGACAACGCCATTGATCATCAGGATCACGCCGCCTACGATCAGGCTCGCCACCATGCCTACATCGGCAAAGCCGTAGCGATAGAAAATCGGTCCCAGCGACTGTCCGATGAAAAAGAACGTCGAATGCGCGGCCGTTGCCGAGGAACGCGCGCTGGGTGCCAGTTCGGTGACATAAATCTGGATCGCGCCGTGCAGCAGATAAAAGGCGCAGCCGAACATCACGAAGATCGCGAGCTGCACCTGCCACACCGGCTGCAGCGACATTGCCATGATCCCCGCGCCCTGCAGGAAACCGCCGAGGATCATCAGGTTGCGCTGGCCAAGGCGCGGCAGAATCGTGCCGATGATCATGGAATAGATGATGCCGCCGACGCCGAAGCCCGCGATGACAATGCCGGCAATCGAGGCACGGGTCTCGCCGGTGTCATGCAGCAGCGGCGCAACGAACGGATAGATGCCAAGCAGGAAGACACCCTCGATGAACACGCCGCCGAAACAGAACTTCGCCAGCGGATTTGAGAAAATCGCGCGATAGTTCGCCGGAATCTGGCGCAGGTCCACGCTGGTCGGCGGCTTCCGCCCCGGCCCGCCAAATCCGATGAATGCCGCAACCGTTGCAGCAAGCGCCATGAAGCCATCGACCAGAAAAACGCCGTGCCAGCTGAAAAAATCCGTCACCACGCCGGAAGTCGTCGCGCCCAGCAGATTGCCCAGCATGGCGCCCGCCAGCAGGCGGCTGACCGCGACCTGACGCTGCGCCACCGGCACCACATCGGCGACGAGCGCGAGTGAAATCGGGAAAAGCCCGCCAGCGACAATGCCGGCGATGATGCGCGTCCACATCAGTTGTGTCAGCGTCGTCGCGAATGCGCCCGCGAAGGTCGCAATCGTCACCAGCACCAGACAGGCGAACAATATGCGCGTCTTGCCGATGACGTCGGCGAGTGCGCCGAGGGCCGGCTGCATCAGTGCGTAGGGCAGCGCGAAGGCGGTCGCGAGCAGCGCCACGCTGGTGACGGGTTCTTTCAGGTCGGCGGCAATCTGCGGAATGATCGGATCGACCGCGCGAAAGAACAGGCTGGTCGAGAACACCGCGAGCCAGACCGTCGTGAGGATGCGCGCCGGGGGAAGCCGCACCACTGGTGCAGGCGCGTCAGGCGTTGGCGCATCGGGCGGTGTGACACTCATGCGCCCGGCCCGCCTACGCCTTGGCGATTTTGTCGAAGGCAATGAGGGTGCGCAGCAAGGATTCCATCTCCCTGAACGGCACCATGTTGGGACCGTCGGAAGGCGCCTTGTCGGGATCCTGATGGGTTTCGATGAACACGCCGGCGACACCGACGGCAATCGCCGCACGCGCCAGCACCGGCACGAACTCGCGTTCGCCGCCCGAGGTGGTGCCCTGCCCGCCGGGCTGCTGCACCGAATGGGTGGCGTCGAAGATCACCGGCGCGCCGGTCGTGCGCGCCATGATCGGCAGCGAACGCATGTCCGAGACCAACGTGTTGTAGCCGAAGGATGCGCCGCGCTCGGTGATAAGCACATTCTTGTTGCCGGCCGCCGTGATTTTGGCGGCGACATTTGCCATGTCCCAGGGCGCGAGGAACTGGCCCTTCTTGACGTTGACGACCTTGCCGGTCTGCGCGGCCGCGATCAGCAGGTCCGTCTGGCGGCACAGGAACGCCGGGATCTGCAATACGTCCACCGCCTTCGCGACTTCCGCGCATTGCGCGGCGTCGTGCACGTCGGTGAGTACCGGCACGCCGAGCTTCTCGCGCAGCTCCGCGAAGATCGGCAGCGACTTGTCGAGGCCAAGGCCGCGCGCGCTTTTTGCCGAGGTGCGGTTGGCCTTGTCGTAGGAGGTCTTGTAGACGAGGCCGATGCCAAGTTTCGCCGTCAGTTCCTTGAGCGCGCTCGCCATTTCAAAGGCGTGGTCGCGGCTTTCCAACTGGCACGGCCCGGCAATCAGCGCGAACGGCAGCGTATTGCCGAAGCGCGCGGCGCCGACAGTGACAATGGCATTGGGCTTGGGTTCGGTGGTGATGGCCAAGGGCTAAAACCCGCAAAATTCCATGGGAATCGCGCGACCATGACGGTCGGGACGGCCGGGGTCAACGCCCTGCTGCCCCATGGCAGACCGGCCGTTCACAGGGCTAAACTGACTGAATGAAAACCCCAAACGCCGGCTTTTGCGCCCTGGTTTCGTTGATGGCATGGCTGATGCCCGCGCAGGCGCAAAACGCGACGCCGGTATTGGGCATTGTCCTGATCCACGGCAAGCAAGGGATGCCCGGCCAGTTCGTGCGCATGTCCGAGGGGCTTGAGGGTCTGAGCTACCTCACCGAGCGGCCGGAAATGTGCTGGTCGCGCCAGCGCATCTACGACAGGCCCTATCTCGACTGCATCGGCGAGATCGACGGTGCGATTGCGCGCCTGCGCTCACGCGGCGCGACCGATGTCGTCATCGTCGGCATGAGCCTCGGCGGCAACGGCGTGCTGGGCTATGGCGCACGGCACGACGGTCTCAAAGGCATCGTTGCCTTTGCGCCAGCGCACGCGCCTGAGTTCATCAGCCGGCGGCCGGATATTTCCGAAAGTCTGGCAAAAGCACACGCGGCCGTCGCCGAAGGCAAAGGTGATACGCCCATGGTCTTCAGCGATGTCAACACCGGCCCCGGCACATCGAACATCGACTTCACCGTGAACGTGACGCCAAAAACCTATCTCAGTTTCTTTGCGCCGGACTCGCCCGGCGTGATGCCGCTCAATGCAGCAAAGCTGAAAGCGCCCCTGCTGCTGATTTCCGGCACCCAGGACCAGACCCAGCGCCGCGCGCATGCGATCTTCAATGCGGCCCCGGCAAATCCGCTCAACCGCTTTGTAAGCGTTGAAGCCAATCACATGGGCACGCCGGCGGCTGGCCGCGAGGCGATGGTGGCATGGCTCAAGGAATTGACCGTCCGCTAGCAAGATGCGTCGTCATTCGACAACGGCAATGCGGGACGTTTCTCAGACTAACCGGCTGCGCACAACCGCGGCTTCGATAAACGAAGCGAACAGCGGATGCGGATCGAACGGCCGCGATTTCAGTTCGGGATGAAACTGCACGCCGACGAACCACGGGTGGCCCTCGATTTCGACGGTTTCCGGCAGCAGGCCGTCGGGTGACATACCCGCAAAGTGCATGCCGTGCTGCTCAAGGCGATCCTTGTAGCGGGTGTTCACTTCGTAGCGGTGGCGATGACGCTCGGAGATTTCCGTTGCGTCGCCATAGATCTTTGAAATGCGGCTGCCCTTGTTGAGATCGGCCTTGAAAGCGCCAAGCCGCATGGTGCCGCCAAGATCACCGCCAGCCTTGCGCTTCTCAAGTTCGTTGCCGCGCATCCATTCGGTCATCAGGCCGACCACCGGCTCCTGGGTCGCGCCGAACTCCGTGGAATTCGCATCCGCGACGCCGCACAGGTTACGCACAGCTTCGATCACCGCCATCTGCATGCCGAAGCAAATGCCGAAATACGGCACGTTGCGCTCGCGCGCGAACTGCGCCGCCTTGATCTTGCCTTCTGCGCCGCGCTGGCCGAACCCGCCGGGCACCAGGATTCCGTTGACGTGTTCGAGGAACGGGGCTGCGTCCTCGCGCTCGAAGACTTCCGATTCAATCCAGTCGAGGTTGACCTTCACCTTGTTGGCGATGCCGCCGTGCGAAAGCGCCTCGATCAGCGATTTGTAGGCGTCCTTCATGCCGGTGTATTTGCCGACAATGGCGATGGTGACCTGGCCTTCGGGACTGCGCACGCGGTCGTTGATCGTCGACCAGGTCTTGAGGTCCGGCGGTGCCTTGTTCTCGATTCCGAAGGCCGACAACACTTCGCCGTCGAGACCGGCCTGATGATAGGCTTCCGGCACGGCGTAGATGTTATCGACGTCGCGCGCCTCGATGACGGCGGTTTCGCGCACGTTGCAGAACAGGCCGAGCTTGCGGCGTTCTTCCGGCGGGATCGAACGGTCGGTGCGGCACAGCAGGATATCGGGCTGGATACCGATGGAGCGCAGTTCCTTCACCGAGTGCTGGGTCGGCTTGGTCTTGAGTTCGCCCGCCGACGGGATGAACGGCAGCAGCGTGAGGTGAATGTAGATGGCGTCGCCGCGCGGCACTTCGTTGCCGAACTGGCGGATCGCCTCAAAGAACGGCAGACCTTCGATGTCTCCGACAGTGCCGCCGATTTCGCACAGCACGAAGTCGAAATCCTCGTTGCCGTCGCGGATGAAATCCTTGATCGCATTGGTGACGTGCGGAACAACCTGGATGGTCGCGCCGAGATAATCGCCGCGGCGTTCCTTGGTGATGATGTCCTGATAGATCTTGCCGGTGGTGATGCTGTCGCGCTTGGTCGCGGGCCGCCCGGTGAAACGCTCGTAGTGCCCGAGGTCGAGATCGGTCTCGGCGCCGTCGTCGGTGACGAAGACTTCGCCGTGCTGATAGGGCGACATCGTTCCCGGATCGACATTGAGATAGGGATCGAGCTTGCGCAGGCGGACCGTGTAGCCGCGCGCCTGCAGCAACGCGCCGAGCGCCGCTGAAGCGAGACCCTTGCCGAGGGAGGAAACCACGCCGCCAGTGATAAATACGTACCGGGCCATGGGGCTTAATGCATATCCATCGGGATTTGATTCGACGAGCGCGAAGCGACAATAACCACACCCTTCTCAGGATGTAGGGTGGCGGGGTTTAGTCGTTGTGCGACAGCGAGTTGGCACAGGTTTTTCGTGCGGCGGGCGAACCCGCCATTCGCTATTCGCATGACATTTCCCAAAATCGACGGGCGGCATCCGCCCATCGTGTTGAACTAGCGAGATTGCGGAACCTGCGGACCCGACGGCGCCGGGCTGGCCGGCGGTTGTGCGGGTGCGCCGCCACGCAGCGTATCGAGCAATCCGCCACCGCCTGACAGCGGCGCTTCCGGCGTCTGCCCGCCCGAAATGGGAGCGGAGGTGCCCGATGCGCCCTTGAGGATCGACGCCGGCTTGCGGTCCATGCCGGCGATGGCCGACAGGATCAGGCTGCTGGCAAAGAACGCGAGCGCAAGAAATGCCGTGGTGCGCGTCAGCACGTTGGCGGTGCCGCGGCTGGACAGGAAGCCTGCGCCGCCACTCGATCCGCCGGAGCCAAGTCCGCCGCCTTCGGAACGCTGCAACAGCACGAAGCCGATCAGGGCAATGACCACCATCAGGTGGATCATGATTAGGACGGTCTGCATCAGGACTTTTCCATCGACAAAACAACAGCCTGTTTGGCAACAGCCTGCGCGGCCATTCCGGCGTACAGGCGACATATAGGAATTCGGGGCGGTGTCTACACGATCCCGCCCGGTATTGCCACCGGAGGTATAGCCCTTTGGGTGCCCAAAGGGTCACAGCAGCGGTTTAGCGGTAAACGCCCGCAATTCCCATGAAATCTGCGGCTTTCAGGCTGGCACCGCCGACCAGCGCGCCGTCCACGTTGGGAACTCCCATCAGTTCCTTGGCATTGGCGGGCTTCACCGAGCCGCCATAGAGGATACGGACACCCTCGCCGGCCGCCGGAAAACGCGCCACCAACTGCTGACGGATGAAATTGTGCATTTCGGCCACATCCTGGGCCGTCGGCGTCAGGCCGGTGCCGATGGCCCACACCGGCTCATAGGCGACCACCAGGTTGGCGGTGGTGCAGCCATCCGGCAGCGAGCCTGCGAGCTGCGTGCCCACCACGTCGAGCGCCTTGCCGCTGACGCGCTCGTCCCTGGTCTCGCCGACGCAGACAATCGCCATCAGCCCGGCCCGCCACGCCGCCTGCGCCTTGGCGGATACGTCGGCGTCGGTTTCTGCGTGATACTGGCGGCGCTCGGAATGACCGACGATGACAGCACTCGCCCCGGCATCGCGCAGCATCTCGGCCGAAATATCGCCCGTGAACGCGCCATTTTCCTTGGCGTGACAATCCTGCCCGCCGATGGCCAGCACCGTGCCCTTGGCGCGCCCGGCAAACGCCGCCACCAGCGTTGCCGGCGGGCACACCATCATCCCGGCCTTGCCGTTGAGCGATGCTGCGCCCTCGATGATCCCCGCAAGCTCGCTCACCGAAACCGCGAAACCGTTCATCTTCCAGTTGCCTGCCACCAGCGGCTGCCGTGTCGTCGCCATTGTCGCCCATCCCGTGTTGTGGCCTGACGCGTTAGCAAAGGCCGGGCGTCAACGGTAGGGGCCATATCCCGGTTGTCCTTAGCCCAGTCTGCGGTGCGACTTGCCGCCCTACCGGCCGCGAGTTGCGGCGCAGGCGCTCCATCCCTATGATGCGCGCCCTTACGGACCCGGCAAACGCGCCGTTTCCAAAAATATATCAACGGGTTGGTCATTCATGCTTCGCGGTATGCGCAAGGCTTCTTCGGGCTTCGTCGGCAAAGCCATCATGGCCGTCGTCGTCGGCTTTCTGGTCATCAGCTTTGTCATCTGGGGCATCGGGGACATTTTCCGCGGCGGCAGCCGCCAGACGGTTGCGACCGTCGGCTCGACCGAAATCTCCGGCGAACAGTTCCGGCAGATCTACAACGACCGCCTCCAGCAGCTGAGCCGTCAGGTCGGCCGTCCGGTGACGCCCGCACAGGCGCGGGCCTTCGGCTTCGACCAGCAGTTGCTCGGACAGCTGGTGGCGGAAGCAGCGCTCGACGAGCAGACGCGCAAGCTCAAGCTCGGCGTCGCCAACGACGACATCAGCAAGCGCATCATGCAGGACCCGTCGTTCCGCGGGCTCTCCGGCGGGTTCGATCAGACGCGCTTTGAACAGGTGATCCGTCAGGCCGGCTACACCGAACAGCGCTACGTCGCCGAACAGCGCAAGGTTTCGCTGCGCCGCCAGCTCGCAGGCGCGATCACCAGCGGCGCCGCTGTGTCGGCTGCGGAAACCGAGACCGTCAATCGCTACCAGAACGAACAGCGCAACGTCGATTACGTGACGGTGACGCGCGCCGTGGCAGGTGAAATCCCCGCCCCGGCTGCGGAAGCGCTCGAAAAGTATTTCAACGACCGCAAGGTCACGTTCCGCGCGCCAGAATATCGCAAGCTGACGATCCTGATGCTGTCGGCTGATGAAATCGCCAAGTCGATCCAGATATCGGACGACGACGCCAAGGCGATCTACGAAACCCGCAAGGCACAATATTCGACGCCCGAGAAGCGTGAAATCGCCCAGATCGTTTTCCCGAACGAGGAAGAAGCCAAGGTGGCTGCGGCCAAGGTCGCCGCCGGCACCTGGTTTGAACTGATTGCCAGCGAACGCGGCCTGAAACTGACCGACATCAACCTTGGTGTCATTGCCAGGTCGGCCATCGCCGACAAGGCCATCGCGGATGCAGCCTTCGCGCTCAAGGCCGGCGAAGTCAGCGGACCTGTCGTGGGCCGTTTCGGCATTGCGCTGCTGCGCGTCAACAAGATCGAAGCCGAACACACCAGCACCTACGAAGAAGTGGCCGCCGACATCAAGACTACGCTGGCCAACGAACGCGCCAAGCAGCAAGTCGCAACCCTCCGTGACAAGATCGAGGACGAACTTGCGGGCGGTGCCAAGCTCGATGAAGTGGCGCAGAAGACCGGAATCGCGGCACGCGTCGTCGATGCCGTCGATCGTTCGGGCCGCGCGCCGGATGGCAATCCCGCGAACATGCCCGCAGGCGTCGATGTTCTTTCCAATGCATTTTCGACCGCTGTCGGCGTTGAAAGCGATCCGGTACAGATCACCGGCGGCTACGCCTGGTACGAAGTGGCCGCCATCACTGCGCCGCGCGACCGCACGCTGGAAGAAGTCCGCGACCGTGTCGAGAAAAGCTGGCGCGACGACGAAGTCGTCACGCGCCTGAAGGTCAAGGCCGCCGAAATGGTCGAGAAGCTCAAGGGTGGCGCGACGCTGGCCGCGCTTGCGGAAGCCGACAAGCTCAAGGTCGAAACCGTAACGGGCCTCAAGCGCAACAGCACCGAGCCGCTGCCGCAGTTTGCCGTCATGGAAGTCTTCAAGCTTGCGAAGGATGCTGCGGGTTCAAGCGAAGCCAAGGATCCGGTTGAGCGCGTCGTGTTCCGCGTCACTGACATTACAACGCCGGCATTCGATGCCGCGTCGCCCGAAGCCAAACAGGTCAATGACACGCTCAAGAACGCCATCGCCGATGAATTGCTCACGCAATACGTCGCACGTATCCAGTCAGACCTTGGCACCACCATCAACCGCACCGCGCTGACCCAGGCGCTCAACGCGAGCGGTGGCGGCGGCAACACCGGAAACTGACGCTGTCATGCAGATCGAACCGGCCGCCGGCGCATTCGCGAAGGTCTATGCGGAAGGCGCGCCCCAGGTCGTCTGGACGGCGCTCGTCGCCGACCTCGAAACGCCCGTCTCGGCATTCATGAAAGTCGCGGGCGGACGCCCGATGAGTTTCCTGCTGGAGTCCGTCGAGGGCGGCGCCGTGCGCGGGCGCTATTCAATCATCGGACTCGATCCCGATGTGGTGTGGCGCACGCAAGACATGCGCGCCGAAATCGACCGCGCGCCGGCGAGCGGCAAGGGTTTTGCACCGTGTACGGAAGCACCGCTGACGGCGCTGCGCAGCCTGATCGCCGAAAGCAAAATCGGCCTGCCGGAAGAACTGCCGCCGATGGCGGCGGGCGTATTCGGCTATCTCGGTTACGACATGGTCCGGCTGATGGAAGAATTGCCCGCGCCGAACCCGGACCCGATTGGCATTCCCGACGCTATTCTGGTGCGGCCGACCATCGTCATCGTGTTCGATGCGGTGAAGGACACGATCACCGTCGTCACGCCGGTGTGGCCGTCGAAATCCGTCAGCGCCGAAGTCGCGATGGCGCGCGCGGTCGAACGGCTGACTGCAATTGTCGATGCGCTCGACCGTCCGCTAACGAAAGAATCTGCCGCGCAGCCCGATGCGCTGCCGCAGACCCTGCCGGTGTCGAACACCACGCCGGAGGAATTCCGCGCCATGGTGCTCAAGGGCAAGGAATACATCGCCGCCGGCGACGTGTTCCAGGTCGTGCTGGCGCAACGGTTCGAGACGCCGTTCACTCTGCCGCCGTTCGCGCTTTATCGCGCGCTGCGCCGCGTGAACCCTGCGCCGTTCCTGTTTTTCCTCGACTACGGGCAGTTTGCCATTGCGGGCTCCAGCCCGGAAATTCTGGTGCGTGCGCGCGAAGACGTCGTCACCATCCGCCCGCTCGCCGGTACGCGTCCGCGCGGCGCGACACCGCATGAAGACAAGGCGCTGGAAGAAGAATTGCTCGCCGATCCGAAAGAGCGCGCGGAACATCTCATGCTGCTCGATCTCGGACGCAACGATGTCGGCCGCGTCGCGGCCATCGGCACCGTGAAAGTCACCGACCAGTTCTTCATCGAACGCTTCAGCCAGGTCATGCACATCGTCTCCAACGTCGAGGGCAAGCTCGATCCGAAATACGACGCGCTCGATGCGCTGGCCGCGGGCTTTCCCGCCGGCACGACGTCCGGCGCGCCGAAGGTGCGCGCGATGGAGATCATCGACGAACTCGAGAAGGAAAAGCGCGGCATCTACGCGGGCTGCGTTGGCTACTTTTCGGCAGCGGGCGAAATGGACAGCTGTATCGTACTGCGCACGGCGCTGGTGAAGGACGGCAAGATGTATGTGCAGGCCGGCGCCGGCATTGTTGCCGACAGCGATCCGGCCTCCGAGCAGCAGGAATGCATCAACAAGGCCAAGGCGCTGTTTCGCGCCGCCGAGGAAGCGCGCCGGTTCGCCAGCGCCGCGGGACGCGGCCAATGAAGGACGCAACTGCCATGGCGGCAAAGCTAAATTGGCGATAGTCTGTAAAGACTTGCCGCAGGCGACCCGCCCTTGCCTAACCCCTCCGTTGCGCCTTAAAGACCCCACATGATCCTGTTGATCGACAACTACGACAGTTTCACCTTCAACCTCGTCCACTACCTCGGTGGACTGGGGGCGGACGTCGTTGTCCATCGCAACAACAAGATCAGCGTCACCGAAATCATGGCGCTTGAGCCGGAAGCTATTGTACTGTCGCCCGGGCCCTGCACGCCGAACGAAGCCGGCATCTGCCTCGACCTCATTGCCACGGCATCGTCCACGGTTCCGATGCTCGGCGTCTGTCTCGGCCATCAGGCCATCGGCCAGGCATTCGGTGGCAAGATCGTGCGCGCGCCGGTGCCGGTCCACGGCAAACTCGCGGACATCACGCACGCCGGTCAAAGCGTGTTCCGCGGCATCAACGGCCCGTTCAAGGCGACACGCTATCACTCACTGATCGTCGATCGCGCCACCCTGCCCGACACACTGGCGGTCACCGCCGAAACCGGCGACAGGCTCATCATGGGGGCGGCACACAAGAGCCTGCCGGTGCATGGCGTGCAGTTTCATCCTGAAAGCATCGCGTCCGAGCACGGGCACCTGATGCTGAAGAATTTTCTCGACATCGCCGCGCAATGGAATGCCGCGACCGGACGTAGCTTCACACACCGGCAAAAAACAGCGGCAACGGTTTAGGGCTGGGGGAACGTATGGCCGAACTCAAGGCGCTCATCGCTCAGGTTGCCTCCGGCGCGGAATTATCGCGGCAACAGGCGTCGGATGCGTTCGACAGCATGATGTCGGGCGAAGCCACGCCCTCGCAGATGGGCGGATTGCTGATGGCGCTGCGCGTGCGCGGCGAAACCGTCGATGAAATCACCGGCGCCGTCACCGCGATGCGCTCCAAGATGCTGACCGTGAAGGCGCCCGCCGATGCCGTCGATGTGGTCGGCACCGGCGGCGACGCTTCGGGTTCCTACAATATCTCGACCTGCGCGGCGTTCATCGTCGCTGGCGCCGGCGTCCCGGTCGCCAAACACGGCAACCGCGCGCTGTCGTCACGCTCGGGCGCAGCCGACGTTCTCGGCGCGCTTGGGGTCAAGATCGATCTCACACCCGACGAGATTTCGCGTTGCATCAATCAGGCTGGCATCGGTTTCATGTTCGCGCCAGCGCATCACCCGGCGATGAAGCACGTCGGCCCGACGCGCGTCGAACTCGGCACCCGCACGATCTTCAATCTCCTCGGACCGCTGTCCAATCCGGCCGGCGTGAAGCGCCAGATGGTCGGCGTGTTCTCGCGGCAATGGGTCGAACCGCTAGCGCAGGTGCTGAAGAACCTTGGCGCCGAACGCGCCTATGTCGTGCATGGCGCCGATGGGCTCGACGAAATCACGACTTCCGGTTCGACCTTCATCGCCGCGCTGGAGAATGGCGCGGTCAAGACCTTCGAGATCACCCCGGAGGAAGTTGGCCTTCCGCGCGTCGCGCCGGATGCGCTCAAGGGCGGCGATGCCGACCTCAACGCCAAGGCGCTGCGGATGGTGCTGCAAGGCACTAAAAACCCGTTCCGCGATGTTGCCGTGATGAATGCCGCCGCCGCGCTGGTGGTGGCGGGCGTCGCTGCGGACATGAAGGCGGGCGTTGTTACGGCGCAGAAGTCGATCGACAACGGCGAAGCATTCAAGCGGCTGGAAAAACTTATCGCGGTGTCGCACGCATGAGCGACATTCTTGCCAAAATCGAGACCTACAAGCGCCGGGAAATCGCCGACGCCAAGGCCGCGCGTCCGCTGCGCGACGTCGAGGCTGCGGCCAAGGCTGCATCCGCGCCACGTGGGTTCATCGCCGCCATTGAAAAGAAAATCGCCGGCGGCGACTACGCACTGATCGCCGAGGTAAAAAAAGCCAGTCCCTCGAAAGGCCTCATTCGCGCCGACTTCGATCCGCCTTCGCTGGCGAAAGCGTATGAGGCGGGCGGCGCAGTATGTCTCTCGGTGCTGACCGATGCGCCATCGTTCCAGGGCGCGCCTGAGTTTCTCACCGCCGCACGCGCCGCGACATCGCTTCCCGCGCTGCGCAAGGATTTCATGTTCGACACCTATCAGATCGCGGAAGCGCGCGCCTGGGGCGCCGATTGCATCCTGCTCATCATGGCATCGCTAAGTGACGCAGATGCCGCCGAACTCGAAGCTGCCGCGCTGTCTTTCGGCATGGACGTGCTGGTCGAAGTCCACGACGCGGACGAACTCAAGCGCGCGCTGAAACTCAAGTCGCGGCTCCTCGGCATCAACAACCGCAACCTCAAGACCTTCGAGACGACGCTGGCGGCCAGCGAGCGCCTCGCACCGATGGTTCCGCGTGACAAGATCATTGTCGGCGAAAGCGGCATCTTCACGCCGGCGGATCTGGCGCGGCTCTCGAAAGTGAACATCTCCACTTTCCTTGTCGGCGAAAGCCTGATGCGCCAGCAGGACGTTGCGGCGGCCACCCGCGCACTCCTCGCGCGCGGCGCGCAAGCGGCGGCGGAGTAACGCCATGACCACCCGCCGGCTCACCCATATCGGCCGGCGCGGCGAAGCCCGCATGGTCGATGTCTCGCAGAAGAAACCGACGGAGCGCATCGCGGTCGCCGAAGGCCGCGTCGTGATGCGCAAGTCGACGCTCAAACTTGTATTGGCTGGCGACGCCAAGAAGGGCGATGTGCTGGGCGTGGCGCGTGTGGCCGGCATCATGGCGGCCAAGCGCACCCACGAACTCATCCCGCTCTGTCATCCGCTGGCGATCCAGAAGGTCGAGGTCGATATCGAGCCGGACCCAAAGCTACCCGGCCTCAAGGTCCGCGCGACGGTCAAGGTTTCCGGCAAGACCGGCGTGGAAATGGAAGCACTCACCGCCGTCTCGGTCGCGTGCCTGACGATCTATGACATGATCAAGGCGGTCGAACGCGAGATGCGGATCGAGGGCATTCGCCTGATTGAAAAACGCGGCGGCAAATCCGGCGTGTTCAAGGCAGACGCCTGAGATGGCGACACCGCTGCTCAGCATCGCCGATGCGCTGGCCCGCGTGCTGGCGGACGCAGCGCCGTTACCTGCCGTCGAAGTCCCGCTGGTGGAGGCCCATGGGCGTGTGCTGGCATCTGATCTTGCCGCGCGCCGCACCCAGCCGCCGGATGCGGTTTCCGCCATGGACGGCTATGCAGTGCTGGCGAGCGATCTCGCGAAAGCGCCCGCGACGTTGAAGGTCATCGGCGAAGTCGCCGCCGGAAAGCCGTTCGACCGCGCGATCAAGACGGGCGAGAGCGCGCGCATCTTCACCGGCGGCGTGGTGCCGCAAGGCGCGGACGCCGTGGCGATCCAGGAACACGCGACCCGCGACGGCGATAACGTCACGCTGCGCAACACCATCGCCACCGGCAAGAACATCCGCCCCAAGGGCCTCGACTTCAAGGAAGGCGACGTCCTGTTCACGAAGGGCCATCGCCTCACCTCGCGCGACCTCGCGCTGGTCGCCGCTATGAACCATCCGGCTGCGCCGGTGCACCGCAGGCCCAAGGTCGCGATCTTCGCGACCGGCGACGAACTGGTGCCGCCAGGCTCGACGCCCGGCCCCGGCCAGATCGTCTATTCCAACGGCTTTGCGCTGATGGCGATGCTGCGCGCCGAAGGCGCCGATGTCGTCGATCTCGGTATTGTCGCCGACAGGCTCGAAGACACCGTCGCTGCCGTGCGGCGCGCGCGTGAGATCGACGCCGATGTGCTGGTGACGACCGGCGGCGCATCGGTTGGCGACTACGACCTCGTGCAGTCGGCGTTCTCATCGGAAGGCATGACACTGGCATTCTGGAAGATCGCCATGCGTCCGGGTCGGCCATTGATGAACGGGCGGCTCGGGCCGATGCACGTCCTCGGCCTGCCCGGCAATCCGGTGTCGTCCTACGTGTGCGCGCTACTGTTTGCCGTGCCGCTGCTGCGCGCCTTGGCAGGCCGCACGGATACCGCCGTGGATAGTGCGAAGGCGTTACTGGGGACCGACATGGCGGCGAACGACGAGCGGGCGGATTACGTCCGCGCGACCCTCACCCCAAGCGAATCGGGGCCACACGGGCTACCCGTTGCGACCCCGTTCCAGATCCAGGATTCATCGACCATGGGGCGGCTGTCGCGCTCCGACTGCCTCATTGTAAGGCCCGCAAACGAACCCGCGGTATCCAAAGGCAGCACTGTCAGCATCGTAAAGCTGCCGTTGTAGGCAACCTTCAAAACTTTCACGCCATATTAAACAGTTGCGGAACACATATCGAACAGATAGTGTCCCGTTCATGATTTGTTTGGGGTGGCGGGGATACGCTACCCCCAGCCCAAGGAACTTCCGGGATGTTGACGCGCAAACAGCTCGAGCTTCTTCGTTTCGTCCACGAGCGCCTCAAGGAAAGCGGTGTTCCGCCTTCGTTCGACGAAATGAAGGACGCGCTGGACCTGCGTTCAAAGTCCGGCATCCACCGGCTCATCACGGCGCTGGAAGAGCGCGGCTTCATCCGCCGGTTGGCGAATCGGGCCCGCGCCATCGAGGTCATCAAGCTGCCGGACGCCATGGGCAGCGGCATTGGATCGAACGGACGTTCGCGTGGCTTCACACCAAGCGTCATTGAAGGAAATCTTGGACGCCGGCAGGTTTCGGCCTCCTCCGCTGGATCTGAGGACGATAGCAACAGCCAGAACCGTCCGGTCGTCATTCCGATGATGGGCCGTATCGCGGCGGGCACGCCAATCGAGGCAATCCAGACCCGCACCGACACCATCAGCATGCCGCCGAGCATGCTGGGCACCGGCGAACACTTCGCGCTCGAAGTGCGCGGCGACTCGATGATCGAGGCCGGCATTCTCGATGGCGATACCGCGCTTATCAAAAAGACCGACACCGCCGACACCGGCGATATCGTGGTGGCGCTGATCGACGACGAGGAAGCCACCCTCAAGCGTTTCCGCCGCAAGGGCGCGTCGATTGCGCTCGAACCGGCCAACACGGCCTACGAAGTCCGCATCCTGCCGCCGAACCGCGTGCGGATTCAGGGCAAGCTCGTCGGGTTGATGCGGAAGTATTGAGTTTAGTTTCCGTCATTGCGAGGAGCCGGGACGGCGACGAAGCAATCATGACCGTGGAACCCTAATCGTCCGCTTCCAGATCCTCCGCGCGCGGTGTCGCATCGCGCGCAGGCGTGTTGCGCGGAGCCGGGCGCGCCGTAGCCGCTTAGCTCAGCGGTGGAGCAGCACTTTTGTAAAGCGAATGTCGGGGTTTGAACCCCACACGCAGACAGACTTTCCCACCAACAGACCGGCTGCACTAATTGACCCGTGATCGAATGTACACGGCATCACGTGATCAACAATCACATCTCGCCAAGCAAAAAGGTGCCAAAGATATCATTAAACTAGCTTGGGCCTTGATCGGAGCTGATCTCAGGCGGGAAGCACATGGGAAGCGGAATAAAGGACGCTTCTTAGGAAAGGTGGAAATGCCACCCGTTGCATCGATCAGCGTTAGATATTTGGCTAAAGGGCCGGAGCCCTGGTGCGCTGTCTAACTTCCGAGAAGGGGGATTCTCGGAAGTTCTGTCGAAAGGTGCCGACCGCAACCCTGCACGCAGGCGCCCTGGCCCAAGCCCAGATCGCGGCCTTTCCGTTGTTAGATGCCGGCCAACTCTTTGGTCTTGATATCCTGCGTATTGCCCAGATTGTCGGGCAAAAGTTCCTGCCAGCGCTTGCCCTTGGCAACATTCGTATCGGCAAGACTGCGAACCTTCGAATAATCCGTAATCGAAAGTCCAAGCGGATTCTTTCCGGCGCCGTGCAGTTTCAGCGAATCCAACAATCGATTGCGAAGACGCACTACCGCGGAATCGGCGGCAACGAGCATTTCCTTGTGCCGTTCGACGATTGGCCCCATCGATACGCCGATACTTGCATCTTCCGGCACCAGCCCTTCCAGGCCGGACCAAGTTTCGCCCATCCGACTTACATCCTGGCCAAATCGATTTTCAGGAGTCGCAAGATATTCGCTGTCGCGCTCGGTCCACAGCTTTTCGTTATTCAGTCCAAGCACGACGCGCATCTTAGCGCGATCAAACGGCTTGGGGCCGTGCGCGACAATGTACGTGCTGGTCTTGAAATCGTCCTGCGGTACTTCGAAGATGAAAAACTGATATTGCGCAATCGGAATGATGCGCCCAGTCGGCAGGATCACGGCGGTGACGCGCACGCTGTCGGTAGTCGTGCCATCGTCAAGCACCGGCCCATCGCGCCGGGCTGCGTAGTGAAATCCATACGGCGTATTCTCAAGGTCGATATCCGGGGCATTGTCGCCGACGGCCATCGCCACGGATGAATAATCGCTTGCGTCTGGCACAAACGACGCCTTGTCCTTCCAGTCAGGGTTGGCGAGATTGCAGTGCAGGATGCCTACGTGTGAGGAATCCGTTCCGCCTTCGTAAAGCTGCAGGTAATTCGCCGGCGTATTGACACGGAAGATGCACCGGTTGGCATCGTGGCCATCGAAGAAAGCATAGGGCTGGAACGGGGGTTGAAGTTCCTGTGGACCGATATAGGCCCAGACCAAGCCACCCGCCTCCCGCGCCGGATAAGCCGGCGCGCGAATGCTGGCCTTGAATCGATCGTCGCAGTGGTTCGGCGTTTCCTGCACGGTACCGTCCACGCCGAACTTCCAGCCGTGGTAAAGACAGCGGATACCGTTGTCTTCGACGCGGCCGAGTACCAGCGAGGCGCGCCGGTGCATGCAGTATTCCTCGAGCATGCCGACTTCGCCGCTGCTAATCCTGAAAGCCACGAAATTCTCGCCAAGCAAACGGACATGCAAAGGCGGGCAGTCAGGCTTCGGAAGTTGTGCCGACGTGCAAACTGGCAACCAGAAGCGCCGCATCATCCCGCCCATCGCGGTACCCGGCCCTACCTGGGTGAGTAGACGGTTCTGTTCTGCGGTGATCATTAGGATCCTCCTGATAGACACGCGTCGCGATTGTTGCGCCGCACTCTCATGCGCACTCGAATTGCGTGCCAGTCCTTGAAAATGGCACTCCAGCCCAGCGTTTGTCCAGCATGAGAGCGCGCCGGACATGCACTGCACCGCTGCGTTTAGTCACTATCGCATACAACCCGTTCGGCAAAAAACAGCGACCGCTCTGAGCCATGCATCCGTGAACTCCGGGCGGCAGTAAAGCGCAGGCCCGCAGCATTGATCGCCCATCCCCAAGACAGTATCAAGCTGGGACGTTAACAAGCAAAGCTAACCCGCCATATGGCCCTCGCCCCACCGCCTGTCCTCCACATCTCGGGACTTGTTGCCGGCTATGGGCACTCTCAGGTCCTCCGCGACATCAACCTGACGGTTGGCGCGGGCGAGCTGGTCGCCGTCGTCGGCGCAAACGGCGCGGGCAAGACAACGCTGCTGCGCACTATTTCCAGCCTCATCATTCCGATGGCCGGCGAAATTCGCCACAATGGCGTGCGCATCGATCGGCTGACCGCCCCTGAAGTCGCAAAGCTAGGCGTTCTTCATGTTCCTGAAAACCGGCATGTGTTTCCCGACCAGACGACCGAAGACAATTTGTTACTGGGTGCGTACATGCGCGCGGGCACTGACGAACGAAAAACCATCCGCACTGAGATGGAATCGTATTTCGAGCGATTTCCCAATCTGGGCGAGCGTCGCAAAAGCCTGGCCGGCGTCCTCTCAGGAGGCGAACAGCAAATGCTTGCCATCGCCCGCGCGTTGATCGGAAAACCGAAGCTCCTGATGCTGGACGAACCAAGCGTTGGTCTTGCACCCGCCGTGACCGAACAGGTATTCGAGACGCTCGCCGAAGAACGGCGCAAGGGAATGACCATCCTGCTCGTCGAGCAGCTTGCCTACAAAGCACTCTCGATTGCCGATCGTGGCTACGTTCTCAATCAGGGCGCCATCGTCATGCAAGGCGACGGCAAGACCCTTATCGAGCAGGCAGGCATTCAGCGCGCATACCTTGGAACGCAAGCCGATGCCGTCGTCTGATCCGCTTGCAAAAAACGGCATCGAACATGCCGTCCGCGCCGCGCGGCGCCGTTACATCGTCCTCGCGATCGCGATGGGTGCCGCAGTTGCCGTGAGCCTGCTGGTGCAGGATCGATATGTCACTTATTTAGCGCGGCTGACGCTGCTCAATATCATCGTCGTATACGCACTCAATATCCTGTTGGGATACGCTGGCCAGGCTTCGATTGCCGCAGCCGCGATTTTCGCCGTTGGCGCTTACGGCTCCGCAGTCGGCGTTATGCATTTCGGCATTCCGTTCCTGATCGCATGGCCGCTCGGTGCCCTGCTGGCTGGCCTGGTCGGCATTCTCTCGGCATTGCCGGCCTTGCGGCTGGCCGGTTCATATCTTGCCATGGTCTCGATCGCGTTCAATGTTGTCGCCGAGCAGGTGTTAATACTGGGCGGCAACATCACAGGCGGGCCGGTCGGCCTCCCCGCCATCCCGCCTATCACCATCGGCAGCTATTCACTAAGCGAGACACAGATGCTGGCGCTCATCGCAGCCTGCGCCGTGCTCGCGATCTACTGCACGGCATCGTTTCGTAACTCGCAATGGGGCCGCGCCGCGATTGCGATGCGAGACAGCGAACTCGCTGCGAAAAGCCTTGGCATAAATACGGTCGGGCTAAAGATAGCGATCTTTTTTGTCTCGTCACTAATGATGGGTCTGGCCGGCGGCCTTTATGCGCATTCAACAAATTATATCAGCCCGGACATCAGCGGTATCCTTGCTTCCTTCGTGCTGGTCCTGATGCTTGTTCTCGGTGGCATCGGCACGTTGTGGGGACCGTTGGTCGGCGCGTGCGTTCTCACCATCGTCCCGCAAATGCTCAGCGATTTCCAGAAATATCACCTGCTGGTGCTTGGAGGGATTTTGCTGGTCGCCATCACGCAAATGCCGAAAGGACTGACACAGCCGCAGGACATTTTCGCTCGCTGGCGGCGGAAGAAGTTGAGTGCTCACCCCCCTGTCCAGTCTGCAGCCGCACCTCAATCGCTCAATCTGCCGTCGCTCACACGGACAGGTGGCGACGAACACCCAACTTTATCGGCGACCAATATCGTCAAGAAGTTCGGCGGCGTTGTTGCATTATCGAATGCCGCGGTTGAAGTCCGCCCCGGCATGATACGTGGGATGATCGGTCCGAACGGATCCGGAAAGAGCACGCTGGTCAACGTCCTGACGGGCTTCTATGTTCCCGATGCCGGAACCGTAAAACTTGGCGATCGTGTAATCCAAAAATTATCGACGGCGGCCATCGCACAGGCAGGCATCGTTCGGACATTTCAGACGCCACGGCTTTTTTCTGACCTTACAGTCGAAGAAAACCTCAGTGCCAGCCAGTTTTATCATCGGCCCGGCAGCCTGGTTTCCGCGATGTTCGGAACGCCCGGCAACGCGCGCGTCAACGGCGCAGCGGCGAATGAGAGCGGTTCGTTGGCGACGGCTCTCGGCTTTTCCGGGTTATTAGGCCAGCGCGCCGGTGATCTTTCCCAAGGCAATCAGCGGCAACTCGAGATTGCCCGTGCCCTTGCTTCGCATCCCTCAATTCTCATTCTCGATGAGCCTGCCGCCGGGCTGTCTCACGAGGAAAGCATGAGCCTCTGTACGTTGCTGGAGAACCTGCGCACCAAGGGTCTCGGCATCTTGCTGATCGAACACCACATGGACGTCGTGATGCGCGTTTGCGACCGCATCACCGTCCTCAACCGGGGCTCTGTGCTTGCCGAAGGAACGCCGCAGGAAATTCGCAATAACGCTGCGGTGCAGGAAGCTTATCTCGGTAAGGCTGCAGGAGCGGCGGCATGATCCCTCCGGCGCAGATGCAGAAGGGCCGGTAACGTGGAGCTACTATCCGTAGCAATTACCGGACTAGCCGTCGGCAGCATTTACGCGCTGACCGCGCTCGCCATCAATGTGGTTTACGCGGCTCGTCGCGTCGTCAACTTCGGCCAGGGCGATCTCGTGATGTTTGCGGGCCTGCTCAGTGTTTCATTGATCGTGACCTGGCACTGGCCTTACTTTCTGGGACTTGCCGGCGCCGTCATCTTGA
The DNA here is from genome assembly GCA_947472885.1 of Hyphomicrobiaceae bacterium. Taxonomy (GTDB): domain Bacteria; phylum Pseudomonadota; class Alphaproteobacteria; order Rhizobiales; family Xanthobacteraceae; genus CANJBX01. The sequence goes on along the minus strand of CANJBX010000011.1, from coordinate 21,177 downwards.
TCGCCCTGCTTGCGGTCGTGATCGAACGCATCGCGGTACGTCCACTGCCGCGTGAGGAATCGAACATCGCGTGGATACTCAGCATTGTTGCCGTAGCGATCATCACGTCGAACGCTGGACAGCTTATTTTTGGCGCGGAAACCCGGCCCTTTCCCAGTCTGTTTGAAAGCGCGCATGTCGAATTCGGCAGCCTGCGCCTCGATCCTAGCCAGCTCACCGCAATCGGCGCCACCGCAGTTTTCCTGGTGCTGTTTCACTTCGTGCTTAACCGGACGCTGCACGGTAAGGCGCTGAAGGCGGCCGCTCGCGACCCCGACATGGCCATGATGCTGGGCATTCAAGTCAGCCGCTATATTGCGGAAGCCTTCGCCATAGCCGGATTGATGGCGACCCTGGCAAGTTTCCTCATCGGCCCGCTTACATTTGTGAACGCGAATTTCGGCTTTTCTCTGGGTATCAAGGGCTTTGCGGCGGCTGCGCTCGGCGGACTTGGGACACTTGGGGGCGCCGTCATTGGCGGACTTGTGCTTGGCCTCGCTGAGACGCTGTCAAGCACCTACCTCAGTTCAGATTTCAAGGATCTCATTACACTTTCGATCCTTTACTTCATCCTGATCTTCCGCCCCACCGGACTGGTCGGCGAAGTACAGGTGGTCAAAGTCTGACGCAAACACGGGAAGTACGTTGATGCCAGACGCGGATACCGGCACATCAGACTCCAATCAGCAGCCTTATATCGGCCGCTCGATCCTTCGTGTTGAAGACCTTCGTTTTATCACAGGTCGGGGCAAGTACACCGACGATACCCGTATCGACGGTGAAGTGTACTGCGTCTTTGTGCGCTCCCCGCACTCGCACGCCAGGATTATGGGTATCGACAGCGAGGCCGCATCCGCGATGCCCGGCGTCATGACTGTTCTGACCGGTAAGGATTATTCGGAAGACGGTTGCCTGCCGATCGATCATGTTCCGAACCCCGCGGACGCCATTGATGTGCGAAAGCGCGCTTTTACGCCGCAAGGCGATCGTATGATCCGCGAACAAAAGCACTGGCCGCTGGCGATCGACGCCGCACGTTATCTCGGTGAGCCGGTTGCGGCCGTAATCGCAAAGACCATGGCGCAAGCGCATGATGCCGCCGAGGCAGTCGATGTTCAGTATACGCCGCTGACGGCAGCGACCTCGATTGCAGAAGCAATCAGGGAGGACGCGCCCCAGATCTGGCCGGACATCCCGCGCAACAATTGCCTGACTTACGACGCAGGTGACGCTGCTGCGGTAGACCAGGCGTTCGCCAAGGCTCCGCACCTCGTGCGCCACACGTTCGACACCAACCGGATAGCCAATTGTCAGCTTGAGCCGCGCGCGGCGATCGGCACTTACAATGAGTCCAGCGGTGAGTACTGCCTTATTTCCGGCAACCAGGGCGTCACCAAGCTGCAAATGTCCATCGCCCCGGCACTCGGCGTCGACAAGAGCAAGTTACGCGTGATTTGCCCCGACGTCGGGGGCGGTTTCGGTCCAAGGACTTACGTCTATTCCGAGCAGGTCATTGTGCTCTGGGCGGCAAAGCGCATCGGGCGCGCCGTGCGCTGGAACAGCACACGCTCGGAGGCATTCCTCACCGACTACCAGGGCCGCGACAACCTCACCCATGCAACCCTCGCATTAAACAAGCGCGGAAAGGCGCTCGCGCTTCGCGTCGAATTCTACGGCGCAATTGGCGCTCAAACTGTGGCTTACGTTACGCCCGCAAACGCAATGCGAATGCTTACCACCGTCTATAAAATTCCCGTCGCGCACGGACTGATCCACGCCATTGTCACCAATGCGACCCCGACCGCGCCATATCGCGGCGCCGGCCGACCAGAGGCCAATCATTTTATTGAGCGCATGTTCGATCTCGCCGCGCGTGAACTGAACATGGATCGCGCTGAAATCCGCCGTCGCAATATTGCAGAACCCCATGATATGCCGTTTTGCAGCGCCATGGGCCTGACTTACGATGCCGGCGACTTTCTCGGGAACATGGAGCAAGTCCTCTCCCGCGCCGATTGGACTGGCTTCAAGACGCGCCGGCGCGAGGCGAAGAAACGCGGCAAGCTTGCGGGCATCGGCGTTGCCAATCACCTCGAGGGACCTGTAGGCGCGCCAATCGAGCGCGTGATTGTTTCCGTGCTGCCGACCGGCAAGGTCGATGTCATCGTCGGTACGCAGTCCACCGGCCAAGGCCACGAGACGAGCTTCGCGCAGGTGATGGCGGACCAGGTCGGCGTACCGATGGATCAGGTTGCCGTCCGTTTCGGCGACAGCGCATTTGTTACGCTGGGGGGCGGCACCCACTCCGACCGCTCTTTACGCATTTCCGGCACTCTGATCGTTCAGGCAGCAGCGGAGATTCTCGCCAACGCGCGCAGGCCCGCCGCCGCACTGCTGCAATGCGCGCCTGAAGAACTGGTGTTCAACAACGGCATGTTCCGGGTGAGCGATACGCAGCGCACGGTAAACATCCTGGAAGTCGCCCGCGCATGCGCCTCAGGCGACTTGCCGGAAGAACTCCGCCAGCCGCTCACTGCGACGAAAGACTTCTTCGGCCGCATTCCGGCGTTTCCGGGCGGCTGTGCGGTATGCGAGGTCGAGATCGATCCCACCAGCGGTGAGATCGAGATCAAGCGCTATTCGACGGTGGACGACGTCGGCCTTGCCGTGAACCCCATGATTGTCGAAGGCCAGACACACGGTGGAATCGTCCAGGGTATCGGACAGGCATTGTTCGAAGGCGTGCGTTTCCAGGATTCGCAGGTCATCACCGGCTCGTTCATGGATTACGGCATAGCGCGAGCGAGCGACGTGCCATCATTCAACGTGCACCGTGCGGAAGCACCGACCACGCTCAATCCGTTGCGGGTCAAGGGCGCTGGAGAAGGTGGCATAGCGCCAGTAACGGCGGCCGTGACGAGCGCAATCTGCGACGCGCTGGCGGAATATGGCATTGCCGATCTGCCTATGCCGATCACGCCGGCGGCTATCTGGGAGGTGCTGCAAACCGCCAAGGCAAACTTGCAAGGCACATAGGCAAAAGCAAACGGCGGCGGATCGCTCCGCCGCCGCGAATTATGCGTCCAGCGAATTATTGCGCTGGGAAATAACGCTTCAGCCAGACCCGCACGATGTCTTCGACGCGCGTATCGTCTTCACCGAACATGAAATGGTCGACGCCACCCATAATGTGCAGGTCGCCGTGATAGCCGGATTGCTTGAACAGCTCCATTGATCCGTCGGCAGCGATCACTTCGTCTTGCGCGCTGTGCATGAGCAGCAGCGGACGTGGCGCAATGCGCGCCGCCATGTCGCCCGGATTGAAGGCCATGGTTTCGAGCGCCATCTCAAGCGGGAATTCCATGATCGAGCGCTTGTCGATATTTTGCCGCAGGCGTTCCGGGATAACGATCAAGTCGTACCGATGCGCCATGATGACCGGGTCGACCGCTTTACGCGCCCGCCCCTTCTTGAGCAACTCGCAGAACTTGTCCCACTTCTCAGTAGTCGAATGAATCTTGCGGAACATCTGTTCTCCGCTCGCCCATCCACCCTGCCCGATCACGGCGGCAACCCGCTTGTCGAGGCCGGCGCAATAGACCGCTACGGAAGCGCCGAAGCTGGTTCCGCTCATGCAAATGCGCGCAGCGTCAATCTCGGGACGCTGCGAAAGATAATCCAACGCACTCAGGGCATTCTTTACCTGACGAAATGGCAGCACCCATCCACGTTCTCCGCCGCTCTCTCCGCAGCCTTCGAAGTCAAATCGCAGGACCGCGTACCCGAGGCCTGTATAGAACGCCTGCGACCAGCGCTGCTGCGGCCCATCGCGATGACCACCAAATCCATGCATCACGATTACGGTGGGTTTACGGGTGCTACCGCTTTCCGGAATCGAAAGCTCGCCAACGATGGTTACATCGCCGGATTGAAACGTAACGCGTTCTTGCATCGACTTGCCTTATCTCATTCGGAAGGAAGATGATTCAGTCCATACCTGGGACGCGCAAGCGGACATGGGCCTCGGTGCCGATCACATAAGCCAGGGTCAGTGCCTTGGGGTCGAGTCCGTCGTGCTTGGTGGGACTGAACGTGAACTGTGAGACCATGCCTTTGAAGTTGGCCGTTTCGAGCGCCGCTTTGACATCATCACCGCCACTGCTCTTGGCACGCTTCGCCGCTTCGACCAACAGACGGATGGTGTCGTCCCATAAAGCTGCGATGTACATCGTTTTACTGAGCTTCGCCCCATGACGCTCCTGCATTTTCTTCAGGTAGGTGCGGATATCCGCTGGCGCATCTTCCTTGTCGGTTCGCGTAAACGACCGATAGTAAGTTCCGGACCAATCCTTGCCTGCCGCGCCGGCGAGATCGACAAAGCCTTCCTGATGGATACCCGCGCCACCGATGCCCGGCACGTTGAAGTTCAAGCGCTGTGCTGCGCGCGCAACCTGAGCCAGGGAAGTGCCGAGGCTCCAGCCAAGAATAGCGTCGGCATTTGCCTTTTGAAGGCGCAGGACCTGACCGGAAAGGTCAGTGTCGGTCATGCTGAACGTCTCTTGAGCTGCCGGCGTGATCCCGACCTTGGACAAGGCTGCGATCAGCGCCTTCGAGCCAGTCTGGCCATAGGCCGATGTGTCGGAGACAATGCCCGGTGATTTCAGTTTCAAAACGCGTGAGTAATAATCCGCGATCAGCGCCGACTCCATGTCTGTGTGGAAATTGGTGCGGAACAAATACGGAAACTTCGCAGGATCGATCAGCGCGGAGCCCGTGCCGAACAGAATAAACGGCACCTTCGCCTGGTTGACGATTGGTGCAACGGCGACTGCGATATTCGTGAGGTTGGCGCCAACGATCACATCGACATTGTGGCGCTGCAGCAATTCCTGCACCGCGGCGACGCCCTTCTGAGGATTACTTTCATCATCGCGGAAAACAAACTTGATCTGGCCGCCGTTAATGCCGCCCGCCTTGTTGAGTTCGTCCACAACCAGTTCCAGAGCCTGCTGGGCACAGATGCCGAGGTCCGCGCCGAAACCCGTGAGCGGATTTACGACACCGATCGTGAAATCCTTGGCGGCCTTGGCGCGGCCGGTACCGGCCAACACGGCAACACTCGCTGCGCCAGCGGAGAACGCGCGGCGGCTGATTTTCAATGATGTGGACATAGTGCCCTCCCTGGGTGTTTATTTTTGCGATACTTGCAGTTGACCTTGGTCGCAGCACGGAAGATACAATCCAATTCAAGATAGTCAAATCGGATTTGTCATGCCTGCATTGAACGAATTCCGCCTCAAGTCCTTCATCGACAACCTCAGCGAGAACGAACTGCTGCGTGTCGCGGCACCCACGGCGCTGACCGATGTTGCCGCCATCGTCGATGCAACTTCCAAGGCGGTGATACTAGAATCGGTCGGACCAGAGGGGGCCAAGCTCGCCGCGAATGTCGCCGGAAGCCGGGCCCGGCTGGCCACAGCATTTGAAACCGACGTTAACGATCTGCTGCCGCAGGTCTTGAAGCGCCTTGCGGCACCCGGGAAAGTCACCGAGATTTCCCGTCGCGAGGCACCTGTCCAGCAAGTTGTCCAAACCGGTGACGACATCAACCTCTTTAAACTTCCCGTGCATTTGCAACACAGCCTGGACGGCGGCCTTTTCATCTCATCGGCGATGGACGTGAGTGTTGACGAGTCCAATGGCTGGTCGAACATCGGCATGCGCCGCCTGATGTTGCATAGCCCGAACCAGACCGGCATAGGCCTGTTCTCGCCGAGCGATCTTAAAAGGATCTACGAGAAGTCAGCATTGATGAACCGCCATCTGCCGATCGCATTTGTCGTTGGCTCGCATCCAATCGACCATGTTGCCGCGACTATGCGCACGCCTGGCGATGAACTTGAGCTTCTAGCATCGCTTCGTGGCCAGGCCGCGCCCGTGGTCAAATGCATTTCCAACGACGTGCGAATTCCGGCCGACGCCGAATATGTCATTGAAGGCTATCTCGATTCCGCAGGTCACAAGTACCCCGAAGGCCCGTTCGGCGAATTCCTCGGCTACTACGGCGGCGTCAAATTGAACCCGCGCTTTCAGGTCACAGCCATCACTCGGCGCGAAGATGCGGTTTTCCAGACTTCGACGATCGCAGGCGCGAACATGGCAAACACCGACACAGCCCAACTCAATTCGCTGCGTACGGAAGTCGTACTCTGGAACGCGCTGCAGCACGCCGTGCGAGGCGTTGTTGCGGTTCACGCGACGGGCGCGAGCGGCGGCATGTTCAATGTGAGAATTGCACTCCGTCAGTTTGCCCAAGGCGAAGCGCGGAACGCGATTGCGACTGCCTTCGGTTGCCTCGTCAACGTCAAACACGTGTTTGTCGTCGATGACGACATCGACATCTACTCGCATGAACAAATGGATTGGGCCCTCGCCACCCGTTTCCAAGCCGACCGCGATCTCGTGATTCAAAGCGGCTTTCGGGCGATCCCGCTCGACCCGTCATTGGACGGATCGAGAACCGGCGCGAAGGCCGGCTTCGACCTTACCAAATCCGGTCTGCATCGCGGCAGCGTGGAATCCGTCGTTCCTGCGACGCCGAATTACGACCATCCGCGTTTTTCCTCTATTTCCGCTGCATTGCAGGACGGCGAGAAAACCTTCGAGCAACTAGTGGGCGCGATCGGCAGCCGGGATGGCCGCGAGATCGTCGCCGAACTTTATGCGCTGCAACAGGTAGGCAAAGCTTCTCTCGCCGAAAACGGCAAGTGGAAGCACGTCTAGACCCATGTCTGCTCTCATCACCTCGTGGGGATTCCCGTGAATCGAAGCCCGGCGGCCAAAGAACAGCGGCACATTCAGTCAATCGGCATCGGCTTCCAACTTATCGACGTGCTGCGGCGAGCGCCCCGTAAATTGCCTTTGAAAGAAATCGCCGAACAAGCCGGCATGACGCCAACCAAAGCCCATCTGTATCTCGCGGCCTTTAGCCGGATCGGATTCGTGGCCCAGGATCCAAGCACCTTACGCTATGGACTTGGCCCGGAAGCGGTGCACGTCGGTCTCGCTGCAATCACCCAACTCGATCTTGCGTCCGCAAGCGCATCGGTGATGGATGAATTGTTCCTGCAGTTCGATGTTTCGGTCTGCCTCACGATCTGGGGCGATATAGGACCGTCGATCATCAAAAAACTCGATCCGAAACAGGCGATGCCAAACACGTTGCGTGTTGGCAGCATTCTGCCGCTGCTATGGTCATCGACGGGCAACGTCTTCCTGACCTATGGCAGTGACGGTCCAATGAAACATATTCTTGAGAGGGAAATCGCCGGCCGCCGCGACTTCAAACTTCGCGCAGTGGAAATTGCAAAATCGGTTCGCCAGCAGGGTTTCGCCTGGAGCGAGAGCCGGCTCAATCAGGGCTTTTCCGCGATGTCTGCGGCTGTTTTTGACCACGACGATCGCCTGGTTGCTGCGCTGACCTTCGTGGCACTGGCCCCGCAAATCGATCGCGATCCGAAGGGCGCAATGGTCAAACAACTCATTGCCGGGGCGCAGCAGATTTCACGCGGCATCGGCCATTTAAGTGCGCCCGCCAGAGGCAAGCGCCGCCCGCTGTAAAACCTCAACAGATTCGGATCCATTATTCCGGCTGAATCCCGGCGTCTTTCACTACCGCCGAGTATTTCTTGTCGTCGTCGGCCATCAGCTTGGCGAATTGTGCCGCGGGACCACCGACCGGGATGAGCGATGCGTTGTCAAAAGCTTTCCTGATCTCCGTATCCTTCAGCACTTCGTTAAGAGCAGCATTGGCAGCATCGACGACGGAAGCCGGAGTCGCGCGCGGCACCATCAGGCCCTGCCAGGAAACGAGATCGAAACCCTCGTATTTGTCTTTCATCATTGGGAGGTTGGCGAAAGTACCAGTCATCGGCTCGTTGTTGGTTGTCGCCAGCGCTTTTGCGCGTCCGGTCTTGACGGCTTCGGCGGCCGTATTGGCAACGTCGAAGATCATGGATACTTCGCCGCCCGACAGCGCGGCAAGTGCGGGGCCATTTCCCTTATAGCGCACCATAATGATATTCGCCTTGGTACGCGCCTTGAACAGTTCGCAGCCCATGGTCGGCAGTGAGCCCGACGATGCGCAACTCACATCGGCATCCTTCGACTGGGCGAGCTTGGCCAGTTCTTCGACGCTAGAAACGTTCAGGCCGGGCTTGACTAAAAGGACGTTCGGCACGCGATTGAGCACAATCACCGGCTGCAGTTCGCCGGAAACGTCAGCGGCGTTCTTCTGGAAAAACTTGTTGGTGATGATGGCGGGCACGACGAAGAGCAGCGTATTGCCGTCGGGCGGCGACTGCGCGACGTACATGGCGCCAAGGTTTCCGTCCGCGCCCGGCTTGTTCTCAACGATAACAGTTTTGCCGATTTGCTGCGCGAGCTTCTGGGAGAGCAGCCGGGCGACTACGTCCGTTGGACCACCCGGCGGAAAAGGCACCACGATTTTAACGAGTGAACCCGGCCAATTCTGAGCCGTCGCTGGAGCCGAATAAATGGGAGCGGCGGAGATACACAGAGCAAAGCAGACGCCCCTGGCCAAATTGCGCATATTCCGCTCCCTAAAGATTTTAATGGTGAGATAGATGAAGCGGGCAAAGGTGTCCAGCATCCGGAGGTCGCAATTACTGTTGTCCGCCTACCAGCCTCCAGCCATCCCCAGCACCAACTTCCGAGAACCGGCATTCTCGGAAGTTGACCAGTTGACGTGACCAGTTACAGCAACGATTGGCGCGTTTAAATTGGGTATGTCGCACCACCCTCTTAGGTCCGAAGCGGCCCGCCGGGCTTACCCAAAAAATCGGAACGGCGTTAGGCGGGTAGCGTAATCAGGCGCGCTCTTTCGCACAGCCCTTACATCTTGCAGGCTGCGGCATAACTATCCCCGTAATCTTCAAGAATCTTTTTTTGCGTTCGGATGGCCAGTTTACCGTCGCTTCCTGTCTCGACACGCGCGGCATACCAATCCTGGACCGGATGCTGATTGGGGCCGAAGTGAAAAGTGCCGCGAACGGAATCAAAATTGGCTTTACGCATTGCGGCGCGGAAAGCGTCAGGTTTACCCATATCGCCGTCGACAGCCTTTAAAGCGCTGGCCGTCAGGCGAGCGGCGTCATACCCTTGGGCTGCGTAAAAGGTCGGCAACCGATGATACTTCGCTTCGAAATCAGCGACGAAGCGCTTGCTTTGGGGATTATCGAAGTCGGTATTCCAAAAAGTCGCGAGTGTGACCCCGGTTGCTGCTTCGCCGACTACCGTCATTGTGCGGTAATCCATAGACGGCGCAGCGACAACCATCGGGATGGTTTCCTTGAGTCCCGCCTGCGCATACTGCTTCAAGAAGGCAACGCCGAGCCCACCTGGCTGGAATTGGTACACGACGTTAGGCTTCGCCGCCCGGATCTGAGCCATCTCGCCAGCGAAGTCGGTCTGATCAAGCTTGGTGAAGAGCTCATTGATGACCTGGCCCTTGAAGCGACGCTTGAACCCAGCCAAAGCGTCTAGGCCGCCTTGATAATTTGGCACGACCGCGATCGCGTTCTGAAAACTTAGTTCGGTAGCAGTCTGCCCGGCAGCCTCATGGAGCGCATCGTTCTGCCAGTTCACGACGAAATAATTCTTGTCGCACTCCTTGCCGGCAAAGTTGGAAGGAGCCGCATTCGCACCAATGTAAAATGCGGAGCCATCGAGAATGTCGGGCACAACGGCAACCGCAACGTTGGTGAAAATAATGCCCGTAAAAATCTTCACCTGCTCGGAGTCGAGAAGTTTTTTAGCAATCTGCTTGGCGTTTCCGGGTTTTAGCCCGTCATCCTCGACGATGACACGAACCGATACGCCGCCGAGCTTTCCCTGCTCCTGATCGATCGCCAGTTGAAACCCGTCGCGTACGTCTTCGCCCAGGTAGCCGCCAGGGCCGGAAAGCGTGGTAATCATGCCAATCTTGACAGGCTCAGCCGCTCGCGCAGGCATCACACTCAGCAGGGCGATGAAAGCAAGAGCGCTCGCGGACTGGGTCTTCATCCATGTTCTCCTTGCAAAACCCTCAATAACACAGAATGCGCCAACTCAACAATCTCGGAAGTACGTGAGACGGCCATTCAGAGCCCATGATGAGTTGCCAAAGTCGACCGGCCTTCGCACAAGGAACGAACACGCGGCATGACCTCCTTGGCGAAGCGCCGCATCTCCGCTTCCAACGGCTGGAACTGCAGCATGAACGTTTCCACACCGGCTTCCGTGAAGTCCAATATTCGCTTCGCGACAGTCTCGTAGCTACCGACCAGGCCTGCTGAAGTTCCACCATTGGTTCCGATGTGTGGTCTGCGTTGGGCGCTCTCCATCATAACTACGTTCTTATCAATGCCTGCCCGTAACGCCTGTTTTTCTACTTCATCTCGATTTGCAAGATCCCAAGCGGCCTCGAGCGCCACTTGCGCTTCCTCATCAGTCTCTCGAGTGATCACGAATGCCGGCATCGCATATTTAAGCGGCGGCCTGGTTCTCTCCCGGGCTGCAACCGCGGCAATCATCTCGGTGACTTGCTGACATGGCTGCGCATTGAGAAACCAAACGTCTGCGCTCTTGACCGCTAGATTGCGGGCCGGCTCGGACTCGCCTCCGATATAGATAATCGGACGAGCCCTGAACCTCGACAAAGGCCGCAAGGTATACTCATCGACGTGGAAGTATTTGCCCGAATGCGAGACTCTCTCGCCCGTGAGCAAACGCTCCACCAGATCAATCCACTCCTGTCCGTAGACATAACGTTCATCGTGCTCGAGCAACGGTATGCCCGCGCGCTCGATCTCAGGCTTGAACCAGCCATTCACGAGATTGATCGACATTCTGCCGCCGCTAATCTCTTCAATCTGAAGAGCCTGCTTGGCGAAAATCACAGGGTGGACAAGCGCGGGCTTGATCGCAACGATCAGCTCGACACGTTTCGTGAGTGCGCCTAGCGCAGCCGTCGCTGTCACAGCCTCCAGTTGAGCGAAATTATCGCCAAAAGGATTGATGGTGTGCTGCGCGACAAGCGTCGACTCATATCCTAGTTCTTCGGCTTCCAGGATTAGGCGCTTGCTTCGCTCCCACGACGCGTCGACGGGGTCATCAGGATGCCGAAGAGATGCCCAGGTACCGTACACGGGCGTCCAGACTCCAAATCGCGGCTGAGTTCTCGGCGGCATTTTGCATTCTTTGAGTGGAGTGGATTACCCCTCCGTCTATCATCGCCTAAGTTTCTTTTACAGGCCTACCGGCATCACCGGGGCTAGGTATTTCAGCCTGCATGTTCAAAATTCGCCGGACGCTTTTAGCTGTTAGGTTCCATCCGATCCTTCACACTCAGCGCCGATTGCTGCCTTGATCCGCGCCGATACTGCCCCGGCTCAAATCATGAGCTGCGCCTCGGAGGTTGCCGGGGGATGCAACTACACACCGGAAAATACGACGCCTGCACTTTGAGCGGTTACGTTGCTCAATCTCGCCGGTTCACGATGGGGAACAAATCGGGATGAAATTAGAGTGACCCACACCGCCCCTATTCGCACATGATCTGGCTGTTGATGTGCCTTCCCCCGCGGCCTTGTTCCTCCTCGGCTGCGGACCGGCATTCCCTGCAGCAAAAATCCGCATCGTAAGTAGCGCCGGGGAACTGCCAGGCTGGATTAAGGATATTAATAGGCCACCTGCGCCGTTTGCACCGCACCGATCCACGGCTAGGTCGCGCGCGCTATCTCTTCGCTTCCTTTGTCATAGCTTTTCCGACTATTTCTCCGACCCGCCGAATGACGACTGGGTCCTTATCGTAGTCTGGGATTTTAGTTGCGGCCGCCAACCCTAGATTTCGTATCTTGTCGCGAAGATTTTCATTCTCTGACGCCATGGTTGTTAGCCTTCCGGCTGACGTCAAATGCCCTGTTGGGAACACGCGCCGTTAGACAAAATGCCCCGGTGTTTCCACCGAGGCACTTGCCGGCCATCTTACACGGCGACTGCATCGAGCGCTTCTATAATCCGAAGCGACGAACCTCGATCGGGCTATTTGCGTCGCATGGAGTTCGATTAGCAAGCTGGATTGGCTTATGCCGATGTCAACCGAACTGGGGGCAGGCCAAGCATTATTCAGCATTTTCTATCAATTGGAGCGCTCCGATATCTGCGCTTAATTGACCCCGGTTTTCGGGACACACTGACAACGATGCCGTATAGTTAGATAGATAGACGATCGCAGGTCGTATGTTAGCCAACTCGTCAGACCGTCTCGATGGACGCATCCACGTAGAGCCTAAGTGTTCGATCGCATGGGAAAACGAGAGAAAGACGGTTATGAATGCCGAAGCCCATCGGTTTAGAGCACCGGATTCAAAGTAGCTCCGCTCACGACGGCCAGCCGTTGAAGCTGTATCTTTGGGAAAAGCGGCAAGATGCCGACGCCGAAGTGTATTGCCGCTCTGGCAAAGTCATACTGCTGATTCATGGATCGCGTCGCTCGGGACGCGTGGCGTTCGATCTTCCGGTGCCACTGTCACAAGGCGAATTTACCTTCTCGTTTATGGATGCGCTGGCACAGTCAGGCTACGATGTCTTCTCGCTGGACATTCAATGCTATGGCCGCTCGGATCATCACCCTTCCGGCCTTAAGGTGACTACTGAAATTGCAGCATCCGACATCAGCGCCGCCGTCGAATATATCTGCAAGCTGCGAGCCGTCGCGCAACTCGACCTCCTCGGCTGGTCGTGGGGCGCAACGACGGCCGCCGTTTACGCTGAAGCTAATATCCCGCGCGTGCGCAAGTTGGTGCTCTACGGCGGTCGCGTTACTCGGCTAAATCCCGCCGATGGAGGCCCGCTCGCAGTTCCGATCGATACCGACTACATCGACAATTCGCGCGAGTCTTCGGTGCAAACACTGCAACCGAAACTCACCGAACCAAAGGTGCTGGAATCCTGGCTTGCCGAGGGTGATCGCTGGGACTCCAGAGGGCCGAACGGCGTTGTGAAAGACTTTCAGACCCGCATGCCACTTTCTGACCCAACAAAGCTGACGATGCCAGCCATGGTCGTTTACGGCGCACAGGATTTCCAATTACGGCAATCGGCTGCGATTGCGCAGTATTTCGCGGGGCTTGCGACCGACGAAAAACTCTATGCGATCATTCCGAACGCCGGCCACGCCGTTCATCTGCACTGGACGCGGGAGCGCCTTGCAAAACTCATGCTTGGTTTTCTTGCCGCCTAGCGCGACAAGGAAAGACCAAACTGGGAGGAACGATGTATTTCGGGATAAGCATTGCAACTGCGGCTGCGCCGGGCGTTTCCGCGAGCGAAGCGCTGCATCGCGTTGTCGAAATATGTCAATACGCCGAGGAACTCGGCTTCGACGGCTATCACGCCGCGGAACAGCACTTCACGCCGTATGTAGTGAATCCCGACTCGCTTCAGCTTTTTACCTATGTCGCCGCCAAGACGAAGAAGTTGCAATTCTGCTCGGCGGTGGCGGTGCTGCCGCTGCACCATCCGATTCAATTTGCCGAACGCGCCGCTTTGCTCGACGTCCTGAGCGAAGGTCGGCTGTCGCTGGGCATCGGCCGCGGCTATCAGCGCCGCGCGTTCGAAGGCTACAACGTGCCGATGGAAGATTCTGCCGAACGCTTCGACGAATACCTCGACATCGTCAAGAAAGCCTGGGGCCCTGACGCTTTCACCTATGACGGGCGCTACTACAAGAATGCCGAGCCGATCAGCGTCAATCCAAAGCCGTGGCAAATGCCTCATCCGCCGATCTGGATCGCAGGCGTAAGCTTTCATTCGCTCGAAAAAATCGGCAAGGGTGATTACGGCTACATCAAGAATTTTGCCGACAACCTCGACACCTGCCGCCAGCAGGTTGAAGCCTTCAAGGCCGCGCGCCGCAGCGCCGGGCTACCAGTATCGGGCGACCGCACCCGAATTGGCCGTCAGGCATGCGTACTGGAAAACCAGAAAGAGGCCGAGGAACTTGCAGAAAAATACGCGCGGGAATTCCAGCGCTTGTTCGCAGGCGCGGTGAGCAAGCCGCCGGTTGGCGCGAGCTACGATCACTATCGCTCGGAACAATATCAGCGCGACCGCGGGCTCGGCGCGGAATTCGATTATGCGACCTACGCCGGATTTTCGATCTTCGGCGACGCGAAAGCCGCCATCGACAAGATCACCTACCTGCGCGACGTGGTAGGTTTCGCCGAAATCGACTTTAACCTCGGTTTCGGCGGCATGCCGACCGAGGTCGTTCGCCGCGTGATGCGCACGCTGGCGGAAAAAGTAATTCCGCATTTTCGATAAGCCTGGGACAACGACAATGAAAACTTTACGTCGCGCACTTGCCGGTTTCGCACTGACAGCCTTCACGCTAATCGCTATCGCGCCCACACGCGCGCAGGATTATCCCAATCGCACCATGACATTCGTGGTGCCCTACCCTGCCGGCGGACTTGTCGATGCGCTGGCGCGTCTCATCGCGGACCGCATCGGCAAAAGCATGGGACAGACTGTCGTCGTCGAGAATCGTCCGGGTGGCGCTACCATGATCGGCACGCGCGCCGTGGTCAGCGCGCCTGCGGACGGCTACACGATCCTGCTCGGCAACACCAACATCAGCATCAATCCCGGTCTACAGAAAGCGATGCCGTATAACGCGGCAAAGGACCTTGCGCCGGTCGCCATCATCAATATCGTGCCGACGCTGTTTCTGGTGCATCCCGACGTGCCGGTGAAATCGATCAAGGAATTGATCGCGCTCGCCAAGGCAAAGCCGGGCCAGCTCAACTACGGCCATGGCGGTCATGGCTCGTTCCCGCATCTTGCCGTCGAACTATTCAAGGCGCTGACCAAGACCGAAATTACCGCCGTACCATTCACCGGCGCAGCGCCATCGCTCACAGCAACACTCGGTCACCACGTCGATCTGCTCGATAACGACATTCCGACGGCACTCGCTTACGTGCAGGGAGGCCAGTTGCGCGCGCTCGCGATCACTTCAAACACGCGCGCGTCGACCTTGCCGGACGTGCCGACCATGGTCGAAGCCGGCGTGCCCGAATATGAAGCCGTGGCGTGGCAGGGCATTTTCGTCCCCGCCGCGACGCCGAAGGCCGTCGTGCAAAAGCTCAACGCCGAAATCATCAAGGCGATCGCTTCGCCGGATCTCAAGGATATCTATGCCAAGCAGGGCGCGGGCGACATTCCGGCTTGGACGCCGGAACAGTTCGGCGATTTCCTGAAGAAGGAAGGCTTGCGCTGGAAGAACGCCATCGAGGCGGCGGGTATCAAGCCGGAGTAACTCGCAGAAGTTCTGGGCTAGCGTTCCGATAAAACACCTTCTCCCGGATGCCTTGACCGCCTGCCGGCGTCCCGGTGGCCCTTCTCTCTAGACAAGCATGAGCTCAACAATCTTCAACGCCACCTGATCGATTGCAGCACCACCTGTTGAACCATCATATGTTGGAGTACCTGAAACCAACACTTTCAGAATGATTTACGGCTAACGGCTTATGATTGTTCGTAGGCCGGGAAGCGAATGGGAAGTCGAGCGGGGCGGAGCCTGCTTCAACAACGGCACAACGCAGGCCTCCCCGATTACGCCCCATACCGAACGGATCCGCTCCCAGTTTATGACTCATTGCAAAAGACGTAAATTCACCTCAGTCGCACCAGTCGTGACAGAGCAATCATCTTGCACCAAGTAATACAATTGGGCGCAACCGCTCGCTTGGACGGTTTGTTAGGACGCATGAAACATTTGCGCCAAAACATCACGGACGAATGATGCGATTCCGCAGCACACCGATTCGCTCTATTTCGAGCTCCACCACGTCCATAGGGCGTAAAAACTCGCCAGACTCCAGCCCGCATCCCGTCCCTACTGTACCGCTCGCCACCACAGTGCCGGGATGAACAGTTTCAGACACAGACATAAACGAAAGGATCTGATCAAAGCGGTGATGCATGTCAGCGGAATTTCCACCGCCACGCCTCTCACCATTCACGCGCACTTCCATATTCAATTTTTGCGGGTCGCCAATTTCGTCTGCCGTAACGATCCAAGGGCCAAGCACGTTGCCCGTATCAAAGTCCTTACTTTTCATCGGACCCATTCCGAACGGACGCTCCACAACCTGCATATCTCGGGACGAAAAATCATTGAAAATCGTGTATCCGAATATATTAGCAGCTGCCTGTTCGACCGAAACATCTTTGCTGGGCTTTCCCACGACGCAGGCAAGTTCAAGCTCGTAGTCCATCTGTTCCGAATAAGGTGGCCAGATGACGTCCTCCTCTGGACCAACCACACTGTAGATGTTCCCTTTGTAGTACGTTGGGCGTTGGTACCATGCAGGAGAAATCGGTGACGAAGGCTTCCCCGTCATTTTTTCCCATTGCGCCATGGCATTTAAAAGATGCTGTTCGAAAACTAGGCAATCTCGAATCTGTCTCGGAACTGGGAGTGGGGATAGAAGCTTCGCCCCGCTCAAAGCTTGGCTGGCTACTTCCGGCCACTTCTCAACGAGTAATCGTGCTGTATCTAAGGCACGATCTCCTCCATCCAACAGATCAATCATGCTCAAAAAAGGGTGCGCTGCTCCCGGTTCGAGAGTTGTTGATGCCAATCCAAGCTTGAGCAAGCGGCCCGCTTCTTGATCAACGACACACAGTACTTTCTCACCGCCATCAGCGATTGTGGCCAACTTCACAGCGCACCTACTCGGGCTTGATGTTTGCCGCACGCACAGCTTCAGTGAGCATCTGCATTTGCTGCCCAATGAAACGTTTGAAGTCTGCGGAAGAGCCCCCAACAGGAACAGCAATCACTCCCGCCAAGTTGGCCCTAATGTCGGGCATCATAATGGCTTTGTTCGCATCAGCGTTGATCTTCTGAACCAATGCGGCGGGCATATCTTTGGGACCGAACAAAGAGAACCATCCCGAAAAATTCATTCCGGGAAACCCTTGCTCTGCAAACGATGGAAGACCGGGCTCGTCGACAAAGCGTTCGTCGCCGAGCACCGCCAACGCTTTCAGCTTTCCGCCACGTACTTGCTGCATGGCGGTAGTGTCAATCATCGCTTGAATATTGCCGGACGCCAGATCTTGCAACGCTGCAGCAGCACCCTTGTACGGTACGTGCAGCACATCAATTTTACTTCTTTGTTTAAGCGTCTCAAACGCGAGGTGTTGGGGAGAACCAGATCCCACGCTTCCGTAACTTAGCTTGCCGGGATTGGCCTTCGCATACTCAATGAAACTGCGCAGATCAGTTGCCGGAACTGATGGATGGACGACTAGGAATAACGGGTTCTTCGCAATCAGCATGATCGGAGTCACGTCCAAGTCAGGATCAAACGGCAACTTTGCAATCATGAGCTTATTTGTTGTGTGAATCGGAGACGCGCCGCCGCCCAGCAAGTTCCCGTCGGGCGGAGATTTTACGACGGCATCTGCGCCAATTAGCCCCGCCGCACCCGGGCGATTTTCAACAACTACGGTTTGCCCCCACATTTCCGAGAGCTTCTGCGCCATCATCCTTACGGTGATGTCGAGGGTTCCACCTGCCGAGTATGGAACAATGATACGCACTGTTCGATCCGGCCAAACGCTTTGTGCGAACGCAGCCGTGGACCACATTGCGAAAACGCATACAAACGCGAATGAATACTTTAATCTTGTCACTGGTTCCCCCAGGTGGCGATTTTGGTTCTTCTTTAGGCAGAGACTACGCACGGCAGAACGGGTTGACAACAAAACAAGGCGTGCGGATTTAGACGTACAGCTACTCACCAGGACATACAGATGGTCGCAAGAATCGTCGATATTTCAGTCCCGCTTGAAAATGGGGTCCCGTCAGATCCGCCGGGATATGGGTTCAAGATTTCTTACGTTCCTCATAAGGAAACCGCTCATCTTTGGCTCTCGCGGTACGAGAATCTCAAATCCGAGGATATCGGAGGCGAGGCATTTGCGACCGAAGATATTCAGTTGTCGACACACAACGGCACTCACGTAGATGCGCCGTGGCACTACTCCTCGACAATGAAAAACGGCATGCCTACCGCCACAATCGACGAAATTCCGCTCGAATGGTTTTATGGGTCGGGAGTGAAACTGGACCTGAAACATCTGGCGCATGGCACGGAGGCGACCCCGCGCGATATCGACGATGCGCTGTTCGCCGCAAATCATACGCTTAAACCGAACGATATTGTTCTGTTCAACACTGCTGCCGGCGCTCGTTACGGCTTCGAGGATTATACGCGATCAGGCTGTGGATTTGGCCGCGACGCCACACTTCACTTAACCAAACAAGGAATAAGGGTGGCAGGTACTGACGCCTGGTCGTGGGACCCACCGTTTTACGCGATGCAAAAGAAATTTTTTAGAGACACACGATGCAAATGTAATTTGGTCAGGACATCGCGCAGGCAGAGAAATACCATATTGCCATATTGAGAAGCTTCACAATCTCGATCAGCTGCCACCAACAGGCTTTCGGGTAGCGTGCTTTCCCGTGAAAATTAAAGGCGGCTCGGCAGGTTGGACGCGAGCGGTCGCCATTTTTGATGAAGAACCGCAATCACCTTCGCCGTAATCCAGTGGATATTTAATGCGCATATCAACGATTGCGTCGAGCAGGCATGGAAAAAGGGCCAACTCTGAGATACTCAATTCTGAGAGGCTGACTAATCTGTGATGACTGCCATTTTCTCGAGGGTTGTTACAATCTGCATGACGTAAGGCACGCCCTTGCGTAGGTTTACAATAGTGCCTGGCGCAAGCTCTACGGTCTCATCGGCGAACTGAATCGAACCTGTGCCGGTGTAAACGACAAACGTTTCGGACCATGGCATTCCCGTCGGGCGATCATAGCTACCGGGGATGCCGCGCCACGTCGCTACTCGATGCGGTGTTGTTCGCGTCCCGTCGGGATGCGCGCACTGAAGGCACGGGCGGTCTTTGCACCGGGGTCTGCGCCCGCTGGCGCCCAACTGTTTTTCGCTGGTGTCAGGTTTGCTCTCTCGTCCATTTCAGATTCTCCCGGTTATGTTTTCACTCACGCGTCGCGATGTCGGTCACAGTCGCCGGCGCAAGGGAAGCCAGCTTGGTATCCACCGCCGAAGGTTTGCGGCCCGCATTCTCGGCAAGTTCCTTCCGCAGCACTGCAGCCCGCACGAAATGCCCGCCAATGTAGCGGATCGGTTCCGGCGGAAAGCTGCCTTGCCGCGCACGCCACAGACAATCCGCCGTAGCGGTCCAGTCGTCGGTTCGTTGCATGATCCGCGCAGCAATGGCCCGCCCGGCAACGGCTGTTGCCGACACGCCATGCCCGGCAAAACCGATGGCATAGTGAATGCGATCATCCGAAAGCTGGCCGAACCATGGCAGCCCAATGGTCGAACGGTCGATGGGTCCGCCCCAGCCGCGCGTGATCGGAACGTCCCGTAATTCGGGATAGAGATAACGGAAGTCTGCCTCGATCTCCTTCGCCTGTTTCGGCGAATAATCGAACTCGGGACCAATATGCGCGTCGTAGGCAATGGTGCCGCCGCCACGCCCCAAGTAGACGCGGCCATCCGGCGTCTTGCCGCCGTAGTTGAGCATTAGCCGCGAATTTCGGCTTCCGGGCCGGTTGGCAAGACCCCGCTCTTGCAGGATTTCCGGGATCGGACCGGTAATGATGATGTCGCTCGACACCACCATCACGGACGAGCGGAATTCCGGCAGGTGCGCCATCCAGGCATTGGCCGCCAACACGACCTGCTGCGCGCTAATCCGCCCCTGCGCGGTTTCAACGGTCACGCCCGCGGCATCGCTGCGAATGCGCGTCACCGGCGTATTCTCGAAAATATCGATGTTGCGAGAGAGCGCAATCTTCCGCAGCCCGCGCGCCAGGAAGGCCGGTTGCACGCGCATCGCGCCGCCTTCGACAATGCCTGCATAATAAGGGCCGCTGCCGAACTGCTCGCGCAGTTGCTCTTTCGTGAGGTACGTATAGGGCGCCTCGATACCCATCTTCTCCGCGGTCTTCAACATGCCATTCCAGGCACCAAGTTGCGCCGGGGACGTCGCGGTCCATGTCGAAGACCCGCGCCGCAAATCGCACTGGATATCGTTCTGCGCGACGAAATCGGCCATGTCGTCGAGGATGGAGACACTCTTGTTAAGAAGAAACGTCGCGTCTTCCTTGCCAAGCGCCTTGAGCAGCGTCGGCAGCTTGGACCACCAGTGTCCTGTGCCGCCGCTGTTGCGGCCGCTCGCCCCTGCCCCGCACAGGTCCGCCTCGACGATGGCAATCCGCATCGACGCATCGAACTCACGCAGGCGGATCGCCGTCCACAGTCCGGTAAAGCCGCCGCCGACGATGCAGACGTCATACGTTGCATCACCCGCGAACGCGCGAGGCGCGCCGCCACCTTCCCGCGCCAGCGCATTGTCCATCCAGAGTGAGCGCACCTTGGGCGGCCCACGCCACGGGCGGAACTGGAAATCCATGCTGCGATTGCTTTGGGCCATCGGTGTCAGTCTTCTGTCTTCAGCACGGCGCGTTTGGCGCGGATCGCGGGAACAACGGAAATAATGAGAATGAGCGCCGCCAGACCCACGCAAGTGAGCCCGATGGGACGCGTGAGCAGAAAGCCCCAGTCGCCATCGCTCGCGATCAGGCTGCGCCGGACATTTACTTCCAAGAGCGGCCCGAGCACAAAGCCGAGGATCATCGGCGCAAGATCATGCCCGGTTCGCCGCAGCAGATAGCCCAGCACGCCGAAGATCAGCATCAGACCGAGGTGAAACGGCGAACCAACCGTGCCGTAAACGCCGATGACGCAGAAGATGAGGATCAGCGGGAACATCACGCCGTAAGGAATGCGCAGGATCTGAATCCACAATCCGACCAGCGGCTGGACAAAGACGGTCGCAGGGCAAAGGAAGACGCGATTTCGGGGCCTGCCACGTGTGCGATGGGCCTTCACCTTCGCCATGGCGGCCTACAATCTGATTCGTCTCCCGAAGCTCCTAAAAGCGACAACGCCATGAACTACACGT